>NZ_BJXB01000033.1 GCF_007990775.1 Deinococcus cellulosilyticus NBRC 106333 = KACC 11606
CTGGTATAGGCAGCCCGCTCCTGCGGCGAGGTTTTGCCATTGATCTATTCAAAAATCCCCCCTGCTGATGCAAAGCCTCAATAATGTCTTTCATGTACCGTGTGCTGATCTGTGACGAAATGAACCCCGGCGAGCTGAACCATCAGGGGTTTGACATTGAATACATTCCGAACATGGCCCGGGAAGATGTCCTGCGCCGCCTGCCTGAGTTTGATGCCCTGATCACCCGTTCCCGCACCCGTGTGGACCAGGAACTCCTGGACGCTGGAACGAAACTGCGTGTGGTGGGCCGGGGTGGGGTGGGTGTGGACAACATCGACCTGGAGTATGCGTCCCGCAAGGGCATTCTGGTCCTGAACGCGCCCGAGTCCAACAACGTGTCTGCTGCAGAACTGGCGATTGCCCTCCTGCTGGCCTCTGCCCGTGGCCTGATCCGCACCCACACCAAAACGGTGAGTGGCGTGTGGGACCGCAAATTTCTTGGGGTGGAACTGAAAGACAAGACCCTGGGGATTGTCGGTCTGGGTCGCATTGGTTCCCTGGTGGCTGCCCGTGCCCTGGGCCTGAAGATGAAAGTGGTCGCCTTCGACCCTTACGTCACCGATGAGAAATTCAAGATGCTGGACGTGAAACGCGCCCAGACCCTGGATGAGCTTCTGGGTCAGGTGGATGCCCTCACCGTTCACACCCCCCTCACCGAGGAAACCGAAGCCATGGTGGGTGCCCGTGAACTGGCCCTGCTGAAAAAAGGTGCCATTGTGGTGAATGCGGCCCGGGGCAACATCATCGAAGAGCAGGCCCTGGTGGACGCTCTGCACAGCGGTCACCTGTTCGCTGCAGGCATCGACGTGTTCAAAGATGAGCCTCCGGCCAAAGACCACCCCTTCCTGACCGCGCCCAATCTGGCGATCACCGCCCACCTCGGGGCCAACACTGTGGAAGCCCAGGAGCGTGTGGGTGCAGAAATCGTGGACCGTGTGCTGGCCGCCCTCAAAGGGGACGTGTCCAGAGGTGCAGTGAATGCCCCTGCCATGGACGCCCACACCCAGGAGGTCCTCGGGCCGTACCTGGAAATTGCCCGTAAGCTCGGCAAAATCCAGGGGCAACTGCTCCCTGGTGCCAACGATCTGGAAGTGGAGTTCTATGGGGAATTCCCCGCAGACACCACTCCCATCGTGACCAGTGTGCTGGTGGGCTACCTGAGCGGCACCACCGAAGAAGCCCCCAACATGATCAACGCCCGCGCCCTTGCCAAAGAGCGTGGCCTGCGCGTTGGAACCCGTGCTCTGGAAGAAGCCGACTACTACCAGAACGAAATCCGCGTGATTGTCCGCCAGGGCGAGCGCAAGCGCACCGTGGGAGGAACCGCCTTCGGCAATGCACCCCGCCTGACCCGTCTGCGCAACTTCCGTGTGGAGCTTGAGCCCCAGGGTTACATCCTGATCTGCTCCAACATCGACAAGCCCGGTGCAGTGGCCGCCCTCTCCAACTACCTCGCCAGCCAGAACGTGAACATCGCAGGCATGGCCCTGGGCCGTTCCGAGAAAGGTGGAGAGGCCCTCTTCACCCTGACCCTGGACGACAAACTGAGCAGCCAGCAACTCGAAGCCATCCGGGCCCTGGATGTGATTGAGAGCGCCTACCTCGTAGAGGTCTGAAACCTACCGATGTCTAAGAACCTCTCCAGAATTCACTCTGGAGAGGTTCTTTGCTGTAAAACAACAGCACAACCACTCAATGGACTGAAAGAGGGTATCCAGGGGTCAGGAGTGGGCGTCCAGGCCCCCGAAATGAATCAACCTCGAAATCCGATAAAGGGCCTCCCGATGCAGATTTTGATGTTCTGGATCGTCTGATACTCTGGGATCTTTGAGATCACGGTCTGCCACCACCACAACATGTTCCCGTGCAATTACAGAAACCAGATCCCTTGAAAGGTCTGGAAGCTCCTCTTGCAGTTGCCCCCAGAGTTTTTGATGGAAAACAAAAAAGGGTGAGGGAAGGCTGATCAGATCACCCATCCAGATGCCTGAGTCCTGATTCTGACTGTGCCATTCAGCTTCGTCGATTTCTGAGATGCAACGTCCAAAAGTGGGCTCCAGCAGATCAAACAGCGGGTAAAGTAAAGGCATCAGGGATTTCAGGACCGTCTGGTCTGGATCATCCGCATGCCATTCAGGAGAACGGACAGACATCAACAGATGTTCTTGTTTCTGGATCAGACAATGGTGGTCACCAGCGATAGAAAGGGAAATTGGATTCCGATGGTTGCTTTCAGTGGTCAGGGCCAGTTGGAAACCCTTGAATTTGTGGTGGCCTCTGGTCAGCTGTTTTGATTGTTTGATGAGGTTGTTCCTCGTGTGTCCTCTGAGGTCCAGTGTCCCGGGCAAAGCGCTGGTGTTGGATGCTGAAAGCAGTTTCTGTATTCTCTGAGGTAAGGTCTGGGTTTGCAAAAACAGCATCAATTCAAATCGATTGGACATGCATCAAGCCTAACAGGAGTGCCCTGATTATGCTTGACGAATAATGCATACTGGTATACACTGTATACATCAGTCGCCCATTGAGGCGAATTTTTTGTTTTATTTCATCAACCAACAGAACGAACCAGAGGCCCGCTCCTGCAACCCCTTCTGCTTTTTGCCCTCGGCCTTCTGCCCTCTAGTCTTTTTGTCCTTGTTACACCAATTCCTTGCTAGACTCGGACCATGAGCGCATTCAACCGTCCACGTCTGCTTGCCCCGGGTCCTGTGGAAGTCTCGCCGGACACCTTGCGCAGCCTGTCCCAGACCCAGATCCACCACCGCACTCCTGAGGCCCGAAAAGCCGTTCTGGAAGCCAGAGAGAACCTCTCAAAACTCCTCGGAACCGATTTTGAGGTGCTGATCACCACCACCTCCGGGACCGGTGCTTTCGAGGCAGCCATTGTGAGCCTGCTGGAAGATGGAGCAGAAGTGGTGTGTGCCGAGGCCGGAAAATTCGGCAAACGCTGGGGCCAGATGGCCGAGAAGCTCGGTTATGGCGTGACTTACGTCAGCACCGAGTGGGGCAAGGCCCTCAGACCGGATGACGTTGCTGCTGCCGTGGAAGGCAAAAAAGCCCTGTTCATCACCCACAGTGAAACCAGCACAGGGGTGCTGCATGACCTTCAGGCCATTGCAAAAGCCGTGCGTGCGGTGAACCCTGACCTCCTGATCTATGTGGACGCTGTGACCAGCTTTGCGGTGGCTGAACTCCGCCCCACAGAGTGGGACCTGGATGTGATTGTTTCCGGTTCCCAGAAAGGTGTCGCTGCCCCTCCCGGCCTGGGTTTTGCCATGCTGTCCCCCAGGGCACTGGAGGTGCTGAATTCTGGCAAGGCCAATCCCAGACGCTATTACCTGGACCTCGCCAAGGAGCTGAAGAGCCAGAAGAACGGCGAGACCGCCCAGACCCCGGCCATCAACCTGATTCAGGCCCTGAATGTCAGCACATCCCGACTGGTCAGCATCCCTCTGGAAGACCTGTGGACCGAGAAGGAAAAAATGAACAATGCCCTGGTGGCCGCAGGTCTGGCCCTGGGCTGCACCAACTTCGCAGAACGGGTGTCTCCTGCGACGGCTGCACTGGTGCCCCCTGCTCCCCTCAGTGGAAAGCAGGTTGCTGATGCCATGAAGGCCAGAGGCGCACGTGCGGCTGCAGGTCAGGACGCCTTCAAGGACAGCATGTTCCGCATTTCCCTGATGGGCTATTACGACCGCTATGATGCGCTGGCTGTGGCTGGAATTCTGGAAGATGTCTTCGCTGGCCTGGGTGTGCAATTTGAACGTGGAGTGGCTGTAAAAGCAGCCTGGGACGCCCTGAAGAATGCTGCGCCTGAACTGGTGAGCAAGTAAGCAGAAGGCAGAAGGCACGGCGATGTTGCCTTCTGCTCTGTCTTGACCCTACTACGCGCTCACGGGACGGCCCGTTTCGCGCTGGGTCGCTCGGCCCTCGGCCCTCGGCTTCTTTTGATTGGCGCAGGCAGGTCATTGAGCAGCGACAAAGGAGCCTCAACCAGCACCCTGGAATTCAGCCAGACCCGGTAAGCTCCCGGTTTTCCGGTCTGGTCGTCGATTCTGGCAGCATCCTCCGGGTGGTAATGCCACCCCTGATGCACCCCGTGGTAGGCCAGCAGATCAAGGGCCTGCTCGAAGCGTTTCACGGCTCTGGAGTGGTGCCCCTGTCCATGCAGAAGTTCGGTTTCATGCAGCAGACAGGAGCGCTCCAGCAGCCTTTGGATGGTGAGGGTTTTCTGCTTGCGCCTGAGGTCCGGGCGGTCTGGTTCAGGCTGGCGGTCCTCCCGATACAGGTAGGCCAGTTCTGTCCCGATCTGTTTGGCCCACAGGGCAGAGGCAGGCCTTGAGGGCAGTTCCAGCAGGCTTCTGAAGATGCGGGCATAACTCTTCTCGAACAGCCTGGCCCATTCTCCAAGGGCCAGATGCCAGCGGAGGTAGAACACCTCACCTTCCAGTTCTCTGGGCTGGTCTTTTTCCATCACGGCCAGCACACGCATGGTTTTCTGGTCTTTGAGGGAGCGGTAAACCCTTTTGTGCTGTCCAGTGTCTGCTTCGAGTGTGCGGGCTTCCGGGGTGATGGTCATCCAGAGCCTCTCCAGATGCCCGAGGGCCTGTGCAATTTCCTGAAGTTGCTGGGGTCTGAAGCCACCTCTGGGGTGGGGTTTGAAGCCCATGGCCTTGCCCAGTTCCCGCAAGTCCAGGGTGAGGGTGCGGTAGATGCCACTCTGGCCTTCTTCCAGAGCAAGGGCCAGCAGCAACCTCCACACGTCCCCAGTTCTGGGGTCCAGGGTGTGAATGAGCCCTTCCAGATCGGCAAGCTTCAACCCATCCTGCTGGTACTCAAGTTGCAGGCCGTGGGTGACTGTTTGCGGGTAGCGGGGCAGGTCCTGCAGGCTCCAGCCCTCTGCGCTGCGCATTGCCCGGTCAATCATCTGGTAGGGACGGGCAGAGAGCACCTTGAGGTAAGGGTCTTTTGCGGTTCTGGTCGGAAAATCATAATGGTCTTTCAGCCACCCGGGAAGCCTGGGAGGAAGGCGGTAGTATCCTCCTCCGGTCTGGCTGCGAATGTGGATGATCCTTTCCTGCCACAGCAGGTTTCGCAGCTTTTCCAGGTAGGCGTCGCGGGCTTCCCGAAAATGCTGCAGTTCCTGGGCCAGCACGGGATCTTCAGGGAGGGCCATGCGAAAAACAGTGCCCTCATCGTCAGCGTTCTCCATTTCCCAGCGCAGCAGTCTGGCACTCCGGTCGGGAACGATGGGAAGTTCCGGGTGGTACAGCAGGTGGGTCAGGTTTTCTGCGGGCACCTGCTTTGCGTGGTCCATCACCCACAAAGAGGCCCTTGCAGGGGGGAACCACTCTGCAAGCGGATGGATCTGGCCTCCACTGCTCTGAAACAGGTTCTCATAGACCTGCAGGGTGAGCTGCACGTTCTCCTCACTGAAGCCCTGCAACATCCACCAGCGCCCCATCACCTCCTGCATGTCTTTCAGGGTGGGTTCCATGCCTCAGTGTAGGGCGTAGAGAAAGCCATCATCGCTGCCGATGTACAGCTCATTCCCGAAAGGCACCGGACTGCTGACCACATGATCTCCGGTGGTGAATTTCCATTTCAGCTGCCCTGTGCTGCGGTCCACTCCGTACACCGTGTTGTCGTAACTGCCTGTGAAGACCATGGAAGGGGTCACTGCGGGGGAGGAGAACAGGTACCCATCGGTGTTGTAGGCCCACACTTTCGCTCCAGTGTCCGCTTTGATGGCATACAGGTTGTGGCTGTCTGACCCTCCGATGTAAACCATGCCCTGATCGTAAGCAGGGGAAGAGGGCACCCAGGAGGGAGAATCTGGAAAGACCCAGAGGGATTCTCCATTTTTCAGGTCGATGCCCTGGGCACTGGTGCTGCCCCTGAGGCCCACAAAGAAGTTCTTGCCATCGGTGGATGCGGTGCTCTGGCCAATGTTGAAGATGATCCGGGTCCACTGCACCTCCCCGGTCTTTCTGTCCAGGCTGTAAAAGTTCTTGTCGTACCCGGCGACAATCAACTGGTCTCCCACCACTGTGGGTGTGGAACGCATGGGGGATTTTGCAGGAAGCTGAGATTTCCAGACTTCTGTTCCTGTGGCGGCATCCACCGCATAAACTGCGCCCATGTCGCTCCCGATGTACAGGATGCCATTTTCGATCACCGGAGAGGAACTGAAGAAATCCCATTCATCATAGGGATAGATCTGCTCTGCATCAAGTTGCAGTTTCCAGATGGGCTGTCCGGTCTGCTGGTCCAGGGCATAAAGGTACCCGTCATGTCCGCCAAAGTACACTTTGCCGTCTTGCACGGTGGCAGAGGAGTTGATGGGGGCGGTGGTCTGGTGCTTCCAGAGCAGTTCCCCAGAATCCCGCTTCACCGCGTAGAAGGTGCCGTCATTGCTGCCAAAATAGAGCGCATCTGCAGTCACTGCAGGGGTGGACCGCACAGGACCGCCCGTCTGGAACTTCCATTTCACCCCCTGCAGGGTTTCGGGACCGCTGGTCTGGTAGGTGCCAGAGTGCCGGGCATCTCCTCGAAAAGTCAGGCTCTGGGCATGGGCTAAGGGCAGGGCAAGCAGCAGGGTCAGGATCAGTTGTTTCATGTCCAACATTTTCCCAGACGGCCATTTTTCTGAATTTTTTCAATGTGGAGTTCTCTGGTTCTGGTTAGAAGATGTTTTTCTTTGCAGGACAGCTTTCCATGCTGCAAACTTAGCCACCTGATGTGGGGAAGCAGACCTGCAGGTGGGGGAGGAGTTCGCCATCTGGCGTACATTGAACTCCTCAGGCACTTTTTCTATGCTGAGACATGCGCTTCCCCCCCTGGTAACCTTCACAGTCCCACAACCTGGGCCGGGTCTCCATCCCACTTTCAAGGGATGGTGCAGAAACATGCACCGGGCTTTCCCCTCCTGAGCCAGAAGACAGACAGGCATCTGACTTCAGGCATCTCACAGAGGGGAAAACATGAAACCGACAGCAAAGAAAAAAACGGAATCTGGCCTGATGCTGCTGATGGCAGCGATCAGCATTGAATTCATGGACGAACTGGTGGATGGGGTGAGCGGAGCCGCATGGCCCCTCATCCAGCAGGATCTGTCTCTCTCCTACCTGCAGGTGGGCATTCTGCTGGGTGCCCCGGCACTGCTTGCCAACCTGATCGAGCCCATCCTCAGCCTCCTGGCAGATCTGGGATGGAGGAGAAGGCTGCTGTTGTGGGGAGGGGTGGGCTACACCATCGGCATGGCCCTGATTGCCATGGTGGGTGGTTTCTGGGGACTGCTGGCGGCAATGGTGCTGTATTACCCTGCATCAGGCATGTTCGTGAACCTGATGCAGGCGGCCTGGATGGATGCAGAGCCCGAAAGGCGGGAGCAGAACATGGCAAAGTGGGCCCTGGCAGGCTCAGTGGGCAATGTGCTGGGACCTCTGTTGATCAGCTTCCTTGCTTTTCTGGGTCTGGGCTGGCGGCCCGGGTTCGTCTTGCTGGCCGTCCTGATGGGACTTGCCCTTTGGTTTGCCTTCCGCATCCGTCACCTGCTGGAAGAACCCGCACCTCCCACAGAACAGGAAACCCTGCTTGAGGGTCTGAAAGGGGCAGGTCAGGCCCTGCTGAAAAAAGACGTGCGGCTGTACCTGATCCTGCTGGAATTCGCCAACCTGATGCTGGACATCTTCCGGGGTTTCATCGCCCTGTATTTCGTGGATGTGGTGGGCACAGGAGAAGCACAGGCCGCCCTGGCCGTCACTGTCCTGACCGGAGTGGGCCTGCTGGGAGATGCCCTGGTGGTGCCCCTGCTGGAAAGGGTTTCTGGTCTGGCCTACATGCGGGTCAGTGTGGTCCTGATCCTGCTGCTCTTCCCAATTTTCATGCTCACTCCAGGACTTGTGCCCAAACTTGTCCTGCTGGGCCTTCTGGGCATCCTGACCTCAGGCTGGTACGCAATCCTGCAGGCCCGACTGTACGCCAGCCTTCCCGAAAAAAGTGGCACAGTTCTGGCCCTGGGAAGCATTGCAGGACTTGTGGGAGGTCTTTTCCCTCTCCTGCTGGGGGCCTGGGCGCAACTGTACGGCCTGAACTCGGCCATGTGGCTCCTGATTGCAGGACCTGTGGTTTTGCTGCTGGGGTTGCCTGCAAGGGACCGGATGCTGGGGAAGGGGGTGTGAGGACAGCTGCCGAGGGCCGAGAGCCGAGGGCTGAGGGCTTTTTAAGCCCTGGCAGTTGCGTTTCTGGTGTTGGCTGATGAATGAAGGAAACCATGGCTGTTCTGGTAAATCTCATTTCTGTCGATTGGGCCGGGCTGTTGGCCTGCCCTACGATGTGGCCCAGATTTCGCATCCTGCTCTGGGCTTTTTGCCCTCGGCCCTCGGCTCTTGGCCCTTCACGGCACCACTTCACTGGTCAGGCTGTGCAAAAACGCCACCAGATCATCAATGTCCTCGGGAGCCAGATCGTTTTCGTGGGTGTTGGCCTCCTGCAGGACGGCGAGTTTCAGGCTGGAGGTGCTGCCATCGTGGAAGTAGGGGAAGGTGACGGCCACATTCCTGAGGCTGGGCGTGCGGAATCTGGCGGTGTCCAGTGGGTCACGGGTCACCATGAAACGGCCCATCTCTGCCACTTCTGGGTGGGTCAGGATGGCGTCCCCAAGAGGCATTTTTGCTGCCATGTCCAGTTTGCTTTTCAGCAAGGGGATGTCCGTGAAGGCCAGAGAGGTGCTCAGTGTGCTTCCGCTGACATGGAACTTCTCATCGGTGAAGAGGGCATGTTCTTTGTTGATGGTGTGGCAGGCGGTGCACCTGCCCTGGTTTCTGAAGATGGAGAGGCCCCGTTTCTGGGCTGCAGACAGAGCCGTCTGGTGCTTGCCGTACTCATAACGGTCAAAAGCAGAGTTCCCGAAGTTCAGGGTGCTCAGGAAGGCCGTGAGGGCTTTTGCAAGGTTGCTGCTCTGGATGGGCTGAGCATCATCAGGGAAAGCCTGTTTGAAGCTCTGCTGGTAAGCAGGATCTTTTTTCAGTCTTGCCAGCACCTCATCGAGGTTTTTCATGCCCATCTCCCGCACATTGGTGAAGGGGGCCAGCACAGCCTCCTCCAGGGTGCCAATCCTCCCATCCCACATGAAGGTGTTCAGGAAAGTCACGTTCATCAGGCTGGGTCCGTTGCGGGTGCCCAGTTTGAAATCCACCCCACGCCCGGTGCTCTGGTTGTCTGCGAAAGCGGTGGCAGGACTGTGACAGCTGTAGCACGCCACATGGCTGTCCCGGCTGAGGGTGTTGTCAAAGAACACCTTCGATCCCAGCCGAACCACAGCTTCTGGTGCAGCAGGAGGCAGCGGAGGGAGCCCCAGGGCGTACTCCGGGTTGCCAGAAGGCCCTGCGGCCATCAGGCCAAACAGGGAAATGAGCAGCAGACTTTTGACGGGGGACACCATGCCAACCTCCTTGGAATGAGAGGGCCTGCAGACCCCGCAAGAGGTCTGTGGTGAAAGGCTGCTCTGGACACCTGCGCATTCTGGATGAGGTCAGGATGCAGGTGGGGTCAGATGGGGGAAATGAATTCTACCTCTGAGAGTGCCGCTGGCGTGTTGCTGCAGAGCCTTTCATTTTTTGCCCTCGGCCCTCGGCCTCTGCTCAGTTGCTCGTGTAAACCCCGGTTTTGGGAATCTCTTTGAAGCTCCCATCCAGTGTGGTGGGCAGGGCGAGCAGCAGGGCTGGTAGGGGTTGCCTGTCACTGGCAGCAAAAGGGGCGGTGTGTGAGGCCCGCTGAAAGCTGTCCCAGGTGGGATGCAACTGGATGGAGGTAAAGTTGTACCCCAGCTCGAAATTCAGGGTGCCGTCTCTGGAGGCGGGAACCACGTCCATGCTGAATTCCAGACCGGAGGGGGTGCGGTGGGCAGAGACCAGGGCGTAAATTTCTCCCGCACCTCTGGGGGCAGAGAGAAAGTAGAAGCTGCGGTTGTACTGGCTGGAGGGGGTCGCAAACTGAAAGCGTCCATCCAGGTAGTTGCTGGAAACAATGCGTTGCAGTTCGCTGATGTAGATCGGGTGCGCCGTGAGGGGGCGTTCCGGGGTGCCCAGGGAGACGCGGGTGTTTTCCACCGAGAGCACAGGGTTGGTCCAGCCATCCACCTTGACAGGTCCGGCCTGTTGCAGGGCGAGGAGCAGGTAGGAGATGTTCACGAAGGGCTGGTCGTTCCAGCGCAGGCTGGGGGTGCGGGCAAGCCTGTTGCCTTCGTACAGGAAGCGGGTCCCGTGAGGGGGTTCTGGAAATTCCACGGGTGCTGCAATCCCCAGGTTGTCCAGCAGTTCCTGGGCCTGTTGTCGCTGGATGAAGGCCTCGTTGGTGAGGGCCAGAACAGGCAGGTGAGACCGAAAGAGACCAGGGCTGAGGGCCACCACCAGGGCGGCCAGCATCAGGGTTCGCATCAGGGTGGGGTTCCAGTGCACATGCCGGAAACTGGAGCCCACCGCTCCGGGTGCCCCGAGTTCTTCGAGGGTGCGGCTCACGGCTTCGGGTCTGGGGAGGCCCGAGGCCATCAATTCATGGGTGCGTTCCTCGATGTGTCCGCGCAGTTCCAGGGCGACCAGGTGTCTGCTTTTGGGGGGCAGGCCACGGGTGCAGATCTGGATGTAACGCTCGGCGCGGCTCATCATGGTTTACCGCCAGAGGGATTCCACGGTGCGGGTGAAGGTGGTGAATTCGTTGCGTCTGCGGTCCAGGTCCACTTTGCCCTCATCGGTGAGCCAGTAATACTTGACCAGACTGCCCCCTTTGGGTGCGGGACGGAATTCTCCAGACAGCAGTCCTGCCTGTTCCAGACGGTGCAGTGCGGGGTAGAGGCTGCCCACTTTCAGGTCAAAATAGCCTGCAGTGCGGTCCTGGGCTTCTTTGCTGATTTCCAGTCCATATTTGGCCTCCCCCTCCAGAATGCTGAGCAGGATCAGGTCCAGATGGCCTTTGATGAGGTTTGCGTCCATGGTCACTCCACTGGTTTTAGATTATCTATATCGTGATCCGATACGCTTGAAAAGTCAAGTTGAAATGAATCTTCAACCCGGTGCAGACAGGAAGATTCACACCTTTTAGACTGAAAAAAAGCCCTGGCCTGATGCTGTCAAGAAACCCATCTGCATGAAATGACCGATGTTCCAGGCGGTCCAGACATGCCATTCTGAAGAAGGAGGCATCCATGACAGTCAAATCTTATTCCCCGTATCGTGCTTTGATTCAACCTGCTGCTTATTTTTCTTCTCTGGTCCGCACCTATCCGAACAATGGGCGCATCTTTGTGTGGTTCCTGATCTGCTCTTTCATTCCGGTGCTCTGCACCCTCGCCAGTTACAAAAAAGGGTCTGGGTGGAAAGCCCACCGGCTTCAGCCGTGAGATGCAGAACCCAGGCCGCCCGCAGGGTGGCGGTGCTGCAGCTCATGGCCTTAGGCTCTGGTTTTTACGCTTGAAAACCTAGCGTAAAAACAATAAAATAGGGGTGTGATGGTGCTGGAGTACAAACTGGTGGCCGCGGAAGAACAAAGGCGCAGAATGGATAAAGCCATCCGTACTGCCCAATTCGTCCGTAACCACTGTTTGCGCTACTGGATGGACGGAGAGAACGTCGGCAAAAACGACATCTACAAGCACACCACGAAACTCAGGGCGGAGTTTGAGTGGGCCAAAAAGCTCAACTCCACCGCCGTACAAGCCGCAGGGGAACGGGCATGGAGTGCCATCTCCCGCTTCTACGACAACCACAAAAGGGGGATCAAGCCTGTGGGCTACCCCAAATTCAAGAAGAACGTTCGCTCGGTGGAGTACAAACAGTCAGGTTGGAAGTTGGACGCCCACAACAAACGTTTGACCCTGACGGACGGGTTCAAGATTGGGGTCATGAAGCTGCTCGGCAAGTGGGACTTGATGCTCTACCGTCAAGAAGACATCAAGCGCCTGCGGATCGTGAAGCGAGCGGACGGCTACTATGCCCAGTTCCTTGTGGATGCCCAGAGGCACTTTGACCTTGAACCCAGTGGGAAAACCATTGGTCTTGATGTGGGGCTCAAGTCGTTCTATACAGACTCCAGGGGGTACGAAGAACCCAACCCACGCTTCTACCGCAAGGCCGAAAGGGCACTGAAGAAATTGCAGCGCCGGATCAGCCGAAAGGTGAAGGGCTCCAAGAATCGCCAAAAAGCAGTGATGAAACTGGGCAGGAAGCACCTGAAAATTCAACGTCAGCGTAAAGACCATGCCGTCAAACTGGCACGGTGCGTAGTCATGTCTCACGACGTGGTGGCGTTTGAAGATCTCAAGGTCAGGAACATGATCAAGAACCGCAAATTGAGCAAGAGCATTCAGGATGCAGGCTGGCGAGAGTTCCGCCGGTGGATTGAATCCTTTGCAAAAATCATGGGCAAAATCGCCATTCCTGTGAACCCTGCTTATACCTCCCAGATGTGCTCTAGATGTGGTGTGAGGGTCAAAAAGGATCTGAAGACCAGAATGCATATGTGTGGGTGCGGGGTGGTGCTAGACCGTGACCACAACGCAGCAATCAACATCCTAAAAGTTGGACTCCGTATGGTGGGGCACACTAGAACGGCTGGAGTCATCCAGGAAACGCTTGTGGAGATGGAAGAAGACCTCAATTCTGGGGCATCTGTCGATGAAGCAAGAATCCCACCCCTTTAGGGGTGTGGAGTGTCAAATCCGTTTTTATGCTGCGATGGAATCCAGTCATTCGGTGGTGCTGTACATCGGGATTTTCCTCAGTGGCTTTTTTTCAGAGGTCTTCTGGTGGTTTCTGGTGCTTGTGGTGGGTTACCTGTGGCTTGGCCCCAACGCCAGAGCGGCAGAAATCGGAGTGGCCTCCCTCACCCCGTTTTTGCTGTGGGGCATCGTGCTGCTCATTGGAGGGCTGATGCTGCCCTTCCCGGCAGACCTTGAAGCCACCAGAGCCCTGCTGGAAAAAGAACTGCAGTACTACAACTCCAGTGATGTGGCCCGTGTGCTTTTTGCCCAGATTCAGGACTCCTGGCCTTACCGCATGATGCTTTACTCCGGAGTGGTGGCTTTTGTGTATCAGGCTGTGCTTTTTCTGGTGGGGTTCAGACAGGCAGGGCTCTCCTGGGTGAAGACCCTGCTGGCTGTACTCGTTCTGACTTTTCTTCACGTGGTTTTTCAGTACAACATGAATGCCACCTGGCGTTTTCTGGACCACGGCATCGTCACTGAAAAAGTGACCATCGCCCCCACGGAAGAGTAGACCCGGGCAGCACCACAAACATTGCAACGGAGGGTGTAGACGCACCCTCCGAATTGCTGGATCATGGAGATGTCGGTCAAAAAAGGGAACTCCAGCCTCTGAACTCACGTACATCCTGTCAGGACGGATTAAAGGAGAACACATGCTCAACACGCAACTGAAATTGCACCGCGAGTTTCTGCTGGCCCACGTTGAGGGTCAGAAGCTGTTTGCGATGCTGACTTTGACCCCCTCCCAGGAAGCCACCCAGGCCAGACCTCAACTGGATGTGGCTTTCGTGGTGGACACCTCAGGCAGCATGTACGAGGTGGTCACCAAGCCCACCAAACGCACCGGACAGACCATGCAGGTGGATGGCAAAACCTATGAAGTGGTGGAGGGAGCCAGAAGCAAGATTGAACTGGTGGTGGAATCCCTCAAGAACATCTTCAATTCGGGCCTCCTGATGGAAGACGACCGGATTGCCCTGATCAAGTTCGATGATCGGGCCAAAGTGCTGCTGCCCTTCACCCCTGCGAAGGACAAGAAGGCCCTGCTGGATGCTGCCGGTCTGCTGACCAAATTTTCCGGCGGAACCCACATGGGTGCAGGCATGAAAGAGGCCGCTGCCCTGCTGGAAAAAGAAAGTGGCAGCCGCCGCATGATTCTGCTCTCAGACGGCCAGACGTTCGATGAAGCAGTCTGTCAGAGTGCCGCAGAGTTCTACGTCAAAAACCGCATCCCTGTGACCACTGTGGGTGTGGGAGATGATGTGAACACCGACCTTCTGCTCGACCTCACCAACCGCACCCAGGGTCAGGCCTTTGACGTGGTTCCAGACAACCAGAACCCCCAGCCTCCATCTGTGCGGGCCAGTGACCTGCCCAAATCCCTGCTTGGGGACATCAAGCAGGCCGCAGCGCAGGTGATCACCAACGTGGAACTGAGCGTTCGCACCGTGAAAGACGTGGAACTCACCCGCGTGACCCGCGTTTCTCCCACCCAGACCGAAGTGGACCTCAGAACCAGTCCCTTCCCCCTCGGCAACATCGAGGCCGGACAGGGCAGCATTTTCATTCTGGAATTCACCCTGCCTGCCCGCATCCCTGCCCGGGTGCGTCTGGCCCAGATTGGCCTCACCTACTTGGTTCCCGGCAAGCAATTCAGAGGGGAACTCCCCCCCATGGACGTGGTCGCAGAATTCACCAGCGATGAAACCCGCGCAGGGGTGATCGCTCCAGAAGTGATGCAGTGGGTGCAGCAGCGCAACATCGAGATGCTGGTTGCACAGGCCACCAAAGAAGCCCAGCAAAACCCGCAGCAGGCCCAGAAGACCCTGGAACTGGCCCGCAGCATGACCCAGAGGCTCGGGAACAACAACATGACCCAGGCTTTAGACCGCGCCCTGGAAGAACTCAACACCTCCAAGACCATCAGCCTGGGCACCGCCAAGACCCTGAGGATCGGGGCCAAAACCCAGACCATCCAGTCCGGTCAGAACCTGCCTTCTGATGAGGAAATCCGCCGCATCACCGGAGCCTGAGTGATCTGTCCTGCCTGCTCCTCTCCCTTGAACGCGACACCTGAGCGTTGCCCCAGGTGTGGTTCACCCCTGTCCTACAGTGCAGACCTGCCTGTGGGAAGCCTCCTGCATGGCGGGCGGTACAGAGTGAATCGGGTGATCGGGCAGGGCGGATTTGGCATCACCTATCTGGCAGAAGACCTGAACCTGCACCGAGAGGTTGCCATCAAGGAGCTTTTCCCACAGGGATGCACCCGTCAGGGAACGCTGGTTTTGCCTGTCACGGGCAGCCTGGAACTGCTGGAACACACCCGCAAGGACTTCCTGAAAGAAGGACAGGCCCTCGCAAAATTCCAGCATCCTGGCATTGTAAAGGTGCTCGACACCTTCGAGGAGAACCACACCGCCTATCTGGTGATGGAACTCCTGCAGGGAGAAACCCTTGGTGAGAAACTTCAGACGGGCGTCTTCTCGCCAGAGGACACTTTAAAAATTGCCATTCGCAGCGCAGAAGCCCTGGCCGCCATTCACGACAAGGGACTCCTGCACCGCGACATCAAACCTGAAAACCTCTTTCTGGAAAACTCGGGCCGGATGGTGCTGATCGATTTCGGCTCCACCCGCCCGTTCCAGAGTGAAAAGACCATGCAGTACACCCGCATGGTCACGCCCGGGTACGCTGCCCCCGAGCAGTACGCCACCCAGGCCAAATTTGCCCCCTACACCGACATCTACGCCCTCGGAGCGACGCTCTATCACGCGCTGACGGGCACGCCGCCTGTCCAGGCCACCGACCGCCTTCTGGGCATGAAACTTCCCGACCTTCCCCCAGGGGTGCCTGCACTGCTCAGAAACGCCATTCAGCGTTCACTGAGCCTGAACGTGCAGGAGCGGCCCCAGAGTGCCCATGAACTGCTGCGCATGCTGCAGGGAGACTTGAAAAGCAAACCCGTGCCTGTTCCGGCCCCACCTTTACCTGTGCCCTCTGTCCCCACGTCCCAGGCCCGCAAAGCGGAAATGGCAAGCTGGGTGTTCCTGGGACTCGGTGCCCTGGTGGGTTACCGTTACGGCTGGTGGGAAGGTGCCCTGATTGCAGGAGCCCTCGGATTCTTCCTGGGTCGCCTCCTGTGGTGGTGCCTGCCTTTCTTGCTCCCTGTATTTGCATTCTGGGCTGGAACGCGCATCAGCCAGGAGTTTGCTTTCTCTGGACTGGGCCAGCTCACCGTGGGGGCCATAGGGGCTTATGCTGGGATCAAAGTGGTGAAATGGATCAGACGCTGACCCTGAGGTCAGCAAAGTGCATTGCAACGAACAACAGGCCGCCCTGCGCGTCCCATTTGAAAGGAGTCAACATGATTGTTTGCCAAGTCTGCGGAACCCAGAACCCCGATGGTGCACGCTTCTGCGATGGTTGCGGTGTGGAACTGGCCGCCACCCCCTCCACTCCTTCTCCCGAAGTCCGGGACACCCCCCTTCCCGAGAACAGCACCTGGGACAGCAATGTGGTGCCCCCCACCCCACCCCTGAATCAGCCGGACATCCAGGAACCCATCTCCCAGAATGACCCTCTGGCAGGCTCCAGCACCCCTGTCCCCACCCCTGAGGTGGTCGAGGAACCCCTGGAGGACGTGCAACCCTCCACCCCTGTGCAGGAGAGCGCCAGTGGACCGATCACCCCTGACAGCACCGATCAGGCCACACCTGCATCTGAAACGGTCTCTGAACCCCTCTCTGAGCCTGTCTCCATGAACAAATCCGAGCCTGCTCCAGAAGTGGCCCCAGAACCCACCCCTGAACCCACCCCGGTGGAAACCCCTGCTGCTCCCTCTGCGCCTGCCAGTGGTGGCCTGGTCCCTGCCAAGCTTGCCATCAAGAAGTACGGGGTGCTCTCCGGGGACAGCATTCCTCTGGCTGCAGGTGCCCTCACTGTGGGCCGCTTCGATGCCTCCACCGGTCCTGTGGACATCGACGTGACCGGGCTTCCCGGTTCTGAGCATGTCTCCCGCCGCCATGCCCAGGTGTTCTTCGAAAATGGCCAGTGGAAAGTCAAAGACCTTGGCTCGACCAACGGGGTGTTCGTCCGCAAATCCGGAGAGGTGAATTTCGGTCCCCGCATTGCGGAACCCACCGCCCTGACCAATGGGGATGAAATCGCCTTCGGGAACCTGCTGATGATCTTCCAGGAGGACTGAGATGACCGACCCACGTCCACAGGACGGCACAGACACCCGCGAAGAGGACGACACCTCCTCTTCCGGGCCTGCCACGCCCTCTGTCACCGACGCCACCGAACAGACCCCGGCAGTGGTGGCCCCAGAGCCGCACGAGATGCCAGACGCCCCGGCAACCCCTCTGGTGGACACTGCGGAAGATCTGGTGACTGATGTGCAGACGGCAGAAGACAGCACCACAGTCATTGCTCCGGTGAATGAAGAAGGTCTAGAGCCTCAGGATGTTCTGGAAGAGCAGACCTTTGACTTTGAAAGCCCTCATGTTGACCCTGAGCTTGAGAAGCAGATCGAGGAACAGGTGCAGTCGGTCCATGGTGCTCATGAGCCAGGAACAGAGCCTGAAGTTCCGGTGACCGAGCCCGGACAGGAAGTCCCTGAAGACCTGCCTCCTGCCCCCACCGAAACCCCCGATCAGGACCTCCCCCCTGCACAGGACACCCCTGCCATCAAGGACCCTGAGCCTGAAGGCGAAATTCGAGCCCAGGAAGAGGACGGGGAAGAAAATCCAGCCCCCGAAGTGCATCTGCCTGAGACCCTGGAGCCCGTTCCAGCCATTCAGGTGAGTTTTCCGGTGCCCCAGGTGGAGGTCCCTGAGTCCCCAGACCAACCCCTGGAGGCCACAGCAGCGGATGACTTTCTGGAAGAAGAAATCCTTCCTTCCACCTTCGAAGAGCCCACCCTGAAGCTCGAAGAAACCCAGCAGTGGGGCAATGTGAACTTCAAGGTGACAGATGCACTGGCACGGGGATGGTTCAAGGCCACCTCAGACAGTGGTCAGGGGTTGCTGGTTCACATGCAGCCCCAGGCCCTGTGGGGCAGCCTCCTTGCTCACCGGATCGCTCCCAGAGCCCTGTACTCCGGTGCCGAAGGGGTGATCTTTCCAGACACCCCGGGAGAGGTCCTCACCTTCCCGCGCAGTTTTCCAGAAGCCCTGGGTCTGATTGAGGCCCTCAGCCAGTACCTGTTCAGCCTCTTCAAGCAGGGGTACGCCCTGATCGACCTGGACCCGGACGGTCTGGTCATGACCCCCGAAGGCCTGAGGCTGCGTTTTCCACCCCGACTGGCAAGGCTCGGTGAGCCTGTGACCACCGTATACCGGGAAGGTTTCACAGCCCCCGAAGTGATGTCCGGGCTTGCGGCCACAGGAAAAGAAGGGGTGTACTTCCTGGGTGCCCTGCTGTACCGCCTGATGACCGGAGAACTGCTCCCGGCAGAAGGGGCTTCCCGCACCCTGCTGAACACCATTCAGGTTTCCGGGGTGCCCCAGGTGCTCTATCAGGCCCTGCAACCCGCCAGCAAGCGGGTCAATCCTGAACAGTGGCGTTCCGCTTTGAACCTGCTGAAGATTCCACCCACTGTGGAATGGAAAGTGGTGGCCCGATCCACCGTGGGCCTCAACCCGGACCGCCCGGTCAACGAGGACTCCTACGCCTACCGGACCGAGCAAATCTACACCCACCACCTGCGCCAGACCCTGCTGATTGCCTGCGTTTCGGACGGAATGGGTGGCATGGAAGCTGGAGAGGTCGCCTCTCAGGCCGCTGTGGGAACCTTTCTGAAGGTGGCAGGCACCGACAACATCGAAGACGCCATCTGGAAATGCAACCAGGCCGTGCTCGATGACATGAACGGACGGGACGGAGGCTGCACTTTCTCCGGGATCGTGGCCAGAGACAGTCAGGTGATCCTCGGGCATGTGGGAGACACCCGCGCTTACCAGTTCTCGGGCTGCGTGCTGAAACAGATCAGCAAAGACCACTCTCTGGTCGCCGCCCTGGTCGCCAGTGGCATGATGACCGCCGAGGAAGCTGAACAGAGCCCGGACCGCAACAAGGTGCTGCGCTCCCTCGGGTCCCTCAAGCAGCGCCAGACCGATTACGTCATGCAGCACACCTTCACTGTGGCCGTCGGAGACCGCATCCTGCTGCTCAGCGACGGGGTGTGGGGAGAGGTCGGCTTCGATGACCTGCAGGGCTTCATGGAACTCCCCCTGGAGCAGGCCGCAGACCGCATGATCCAGGCCAGTCTGGCCTCGGGGGCACCAGACAACGCCACCGTGCTGATTGCAGAACGCATCCAGTGACTTTCAGCCAGAAAGAAAGCCCGGTCAGCCGGGCTTTTTCTCATGGGGCAACACCAGCATCCCAGAGTGCTCCGAAAGGGCCACCAGCAGCACCTCCTCAAAATGCTTGTAGCTCGAATGCTCCCACAGGTGCGGTTTTTTCTCGTAGATGCCCAGCAACTGCTCATGCAACCCTTTCACCTGAGACTGCATCAGGCGCACCCTGAAGCCCTCCTGCAGGTTCAGGGAGGTGCCCTCCACGGCTTCCCACAACCCCTTCAGGTCCTGGTGTTCACGGAGGGACATGAAACCCAGAAAACGCAATCCCGTCAGGGTTTCCGGCTCGCTGGCATGGTCGGCAATGGCGTAGAAATGGAGCATATTGTGTAAGAGTTTAGCATTCGGTGAGAGCAGAAGGCCGAATGCCAAATACAAAATTCTGCTTTGGCTTTCTGCTGTCTGCTCCCTTACCTGTCCTTCTTCTTCCGCGTCCCGAACCAGATCACCACAGCCGCAATGCCGCAGTAGAACAGCAGCGATCCGATCAGCATCCACCATTCTGTGCTCACATGTCCTCCCAGGGCAGGATGTTCAGGGGGCCGAACACCTGGTTCCAGAGGTCGCTTTTTTCCTTGGCTCCCCACAGGTTCACGATGTGTCCGGGGGTGACGTACAGCACCCAGGTGTTGCCTTCTTTGATCAGGCTGTGGATGCTGCTGTTCTGGGTGTGGGCGCGGTCCAGGCCGTCTGCCACCCGCAGGATGGCGGAGAGTTGCCGCACCAGCAGTTGCTGTTCTTTGCTGAGGGTCTGGTACTCGGAGTGTGTGGATTTGGGGGGACTCTTGCGGTGGTAGCGGGCCACCAGTCCGATCACCTCCACCTGCCAGGGTTCGTAACCGCGCAGGCCGGAGTGGCGGATCAGGTACTGGCTGTGCTTGTGGTGGCTGCTCTGGCCGACCAGCGTCCCGATTTCGTGCAGCATTCCGGCAGCCCTGAGCATGCTGCGGGCTTCGGGCAGGAAGCGCACGTGTTCCAGCAGGCGCATGAACAGGTCCTTGGCGATTTGTGTGACGTGTTTTGCATGGGCAGCATCAAAACGGTAGCGTTCGGCGACCTCCAGCACACTGCGCTGTCTGGGGGAGAGTTGCGCCTCATAGTCGGCTTCTCTGGCGAGGTATTCGATCATCATGCCTTCGCGCAGGGCTCCAGTGGACACCGTGACCTGGGTGGCCCCCAGCAGTCTCAGGGTGGTGAGGATGACGAGCAGGCTCACCACGATGATGTCTGCCCGTTTGGGGTCGAGCCCTGGGGTTTTCAGGCGCTCGGGAAGGGTCTTGTAGCGAAGCTCTTCAAAGAGGGCTTGCAGGTCAGAAACCCTGAAGTTGAAGCCGTTGATGCCCAGACTGGCCAGACCTGCCCGGGTCGCCAGAATTGCAGCGATGGATTCCATGCTTCCGCTTGATCCGATCACCTTGGTTCCAGGCTGGAGCGTGAACTCTGCAAGATGGGGGGTAAGGGTGTCGGTCACATGCTTTTCGATGCGGGCCAGCACGGCTGGATTGGCCGGGTCTTTCTTGAGGAACATCTCCCGCAAACGCACCCCACCGAGGGGCACACTGACCACTTTGCGGGCGGCATGTTTGTTCCCGAGCACGATTTCCAGGCTGCCTCCCCCGAGGTCGAGCAGCAGGTTTCTCTCGCTGAACTCCACGCTGGAGGCGGCCCCCATGTAGGTGAGTTCGCCTTCTTTCTCACCGCTGATGATCTGCATGTTCACGCCGATTTCGTCCTGCAGCCGCTTGACGATCTCCGGGCCGTTCTCGGCGTCCCGGGTGGCCGAGGTGGCGTACACCACGAAGTCGGACACTTCATTCACTTCGGCAATCACCTTGAAGCGGGCAAGGGCCGTTTTGAGCTTCTCGTATCCCTCGTCGGTGAGCCTGCCGTTCTGCAGGCATTCCCCGAGTCGGGTGCGGTCTTTCAGGGATTCGATGATGTGGTAGCTGCTCACCTGTCCGGTTTTGAATTCACCGATGAGGAGGTGGCAGGAGTTGGTCCCTACGTCGGCAATGGCAACCCGCATGAGGACAGTGTAACTGAATGTGCCTGACAAAATGCCCTCAGCTGGAATCGGTTCATGAAGCGTGGCATTGCAGCTTGTGCCAGACGTTACCCACCCAGGCATGGATCAGTCAAATCATGGTTCAAGACAGCTCAAAGTGTTGCAAGAGGCTTCTCTTGACAGGTGATCTGGTCACCATGCCAGGTCAGCAGCCCTGAAGACTTGTGCAGCAGGCTTTATGGTTTCGGGGAGCTTCCCAGACCCTGGTCCCTATCCAGAGGTGGGTGAATTCGAACCTGTTTGTCTGCCGTTTGGAGAGCAAAGGGTCAGGTTTCAGGTTCAGCCTGACCTGATCAGCAGGCCCTGCAAGATGCTGCATGTTTTGCTTCTGGACGTGTCCAGGAGCCAGAAAGGTGTCTTTCCAGAGCTCCACGCCAATGGGGAAGCTGTCAGAATGCCAGGCCCAAATCGGCTCAATGGCATTTTGATTCTTGACTATTATGTTGCGTTAACATAACATTGTATGGTGGTCAAGCAACGTGCACCATCCCAACCACTCTACAACCGGATTGCTGTTCTGAGGGCAGAACGGGGCCTCTCCAGAGCCGATCTGGCTGCTGCCATCGGTGTCAACACCCAATCTGTAGGGTTCATTGAGCGAGGGGATTATGGACCCAGCCTTGAACTGGCCTTGAAGATTGCAGCAGTGTTCGAATTGCCTGTGGAAGCCATCTTTTCGCTTCAGCCCCTCACCCCCCTGAGTGCACAAGTGTATTCGACCCGCAAGGAGCCGACGTGAAGCTCATTGATCATCCTTACAGCCGAACACTGCCTTTGATGCAGCGTCGAGCACTGATTGTGGTTTTTGGCAGCAGTGCACTTCTGGCACAATTGCTCTTGCCCAGCGTGCAAACCGAAAGTGTGGCAGGGGCCCTGCCCCTGCTCCTGATTCCCCTGGCCCTGGTGTGCCACTATGCCCTGATGTCTGAGGTCTGGGTCTGGAACCGCCTGTTCCGGCCTGACCGAAACCTGGATGAGTACGAGAGGCACACCCGCAACACCTTCATTGCTCAGGCCTACAACCTGAACCGGTTCCTCATCTGGATCAGTGTTGCTGCCTTCATGGTGGGTGGAGGACTTTTGCGCAGTGTTCCTTCTTTAAATGTCTTTGCCGGAGCCAGTTTTGAAGTTGCAGTTTTGGTCTTTTTTGCCGTCGTCATGGGCGTGTTCGAGGGGCTGCCCAGATTGATTGCAGCCTGGATTGAAGACATCCCCGAAGCCTGAACCACCCACAAATCCTCACACCACCCTTCAGCGTTCCCCACATCCCTTTTTTCATTGTGCACCCGTTCCAGAACGGGTGCAGGGAGGTCCTTTTCTCCCAGGAGGTTCATCATGCAAGTATTCGTGCTTTATCAACGCAACGCAGGTTTTTACGCGCACCTGAGTGTGCTTTTGCTGCCACTCCTTCCCTGGCTGTTGGTCTGGCAGTGGCATGCTGAGCCCTGGCTGGGATTTGCCCTGGTGTGGTTGGGCTTTGGGGTTGGGCTTGCTGCCCTGCTCATTGGAATCTTGATGCTGGGGGACAGCGTCCGGTGGGGACTCAGTGGAGGTTACATCAGTCTGCGCCTGACACCCCAGCCCCAGATCTACAGTGTGCTGGCAGAGCTGTTGCATGTCTTGCTTCCTCCGCTGTTGACCACGCTCTCTCTGGGTGCTGTCTGGCTGTACGTGCACCATCTGCGTGGGGCAACCCCCCCAACCCTGGGCCCTGAAATGGTGTTGCTGGGTCTGCTGGGACTCTCAGGCACTTTTCTGGCCATGCGTCTGGTCTTCGTAAAAGTTCGGGTGCAGGCCCGCACCGTGCTTTCGATGGGGCTGACTGTTGCTTGCAGCCTTGTTTTTGCGCTGGGTGGCCTTGCCAGTGTGCTTCCTCCCACCAGCTTCCTGTATCTGGGTCTGCTCACCTGCATGTTTGTGCTGCTTGTGGGATTGAATGTGGCCCACTCGAGGCGTCCATGATGGTCATGAGATTGCGCTACATGGTGTTGTCCCAGTATCGTCCAGCATCTTACGTGCTTTCGCTGATCTTGCCGTCGCTCCTGACTGGAGCCCTCTGCAGATGGCCCCTGGTCTCTGGACTTCCTGTTGCCTTTCTGTCTCTGCTCCTGTGCATGTTGGCCTTGCCCTGGTGCTTTCCCATCGGACGCCAGAGCACTCCGGCCTGGCTGATTCCGAACCGCACCCTGTGGCCTGCCCTGGCCCTGCTCCATCACCTGATGGTGACCGTGCTGTCTCTGGGCATGTGTGCTTTGGTGGTTCATCTGTTCCACCCCCAGCTGCCTTTTGACCTTACGGTCCTCAAGCCCCTGTGGCCCATCTGGGCCCTCTGGACTGGGTTTCGCCTGTTGCTGGAGTCCAGGATGGGGCAGGATGGTCGGGCCCTGGCCCTGCTGCCCCTGATGGTGTTGTGCACCCTTCCTTTTGGCTTTGACATCGTCAAACAGTTTCAGAATTTACCGCCCATCACTGCAGTTGTGGCTGTGGCCCTCATCGCCCTGGCCCTCATTCCCGTTCCAGCGCAATTGTTGCGCCCAAAAGCAGAAGGAGACACCCCATGATCGAAGTGCAGCATCTGACCAGGCAATTTGGAAACTTCAACGCCGTCCAGGATGTCAATGTGGCTGTTCCAGCAGGCATCACCGCTTTGCTGGGCCCCAATGGAGCAGGCAAAACCACCCTGTTCAACCTGATTGCGGGTCTGGATTTGCCCACCCGGGGGAGCATCCGGGTGTCTGGTCTGGACCCCTACCACCAGCACCGCCAGACTGCTCTGCAACTGGGGGTTCTCCCTGCGCAGGATGGGTTGCTGGGACACCTGGGTGCCCGTGTGCAGCTGGAAGTGTATGCCCGGCTGTTTGGGATGGGAAGCAGTGAAGCCCGAGCACGAACGAAAACCTGCCTGGAACAGGTTGGGCTTGGGGAAATCGATCATCGACCTGTGTCCCAATTCTCCACTGGGATGCGCAAACGTCTGGCCATTGCCCGCAGCCTGTTGCACAATCCCCAGATGATTTTGCTGGATGAGCCCACCGCCGGTCTGGACCCTGCGCAGGTGCTGTCCCTGCGCCTGCTGCTGCTCAAGTGCCGCGAGGAGGGACGACTGGTGCTGTTCAACACCCATCACCTCAGCGAGGTGGCCCGCATTGCAGACCGGGTGATGGTGATGCGCGAGGGCCGTTTGTTGTTCGATGACACACGGGAGGCGTTTATGGACCTTGCTCCCGCCGGGATGGGAGAGCTGGAGCGCATGGAGTGGGCTTACCAGCATGTCATTGAAGCCGTCCCCCTTTCCCTGCAGGGCCAGGGAACCTCCCGGGCTCACCAGGCCTGATTCCGCTGATTTTTTATCCTGGGTTTGTGACCATTGAATTTCTCCCTTCGCCCTCCGATATCTTGCGTAAACAAAACAATTAGGCTATAATAACCTCACTTAGCACTACTGGCCTATAGAAAAGTTATGTATAAATAACAATAAATATGCATGAACGCTATACTGGCTCGTGGGTTAAGTGGTCTGTCTATGCAGACCAGAAGGAGAATATATATGGAACAGGACTTTGATTTCGACTTGCAGGTTCAGGACTCAAACAATGCGGGCACAATTGCTCCCAATTTCGCCACCACCTGGATTTGTGGTGCTATTCTGACCAGTGCAATGAACAACTGCACAGGTGCCTGTCCCTCGGCCAACACCCGTTGCACCACCTTTGACGTCCTTTGCTGAAGCATCAAATCCAGCAAAGCCAGACCTTCCTTCAAATTGACACAGGAGAATATATATGGAACAGGACTTTGATTTCGACTTGCAGGTTCAGGACTCAAACAATGCGGGCACAATTGCTCCCAATTTCGCCACCACCTGGATTTGTGGTGCTATTCTGACCAGTGCAATGAACAACTGCACAGGTGCCTGTCCCTCGGCCAACACCCGTTGCACCACCTTTGACGTCCTTTGCTGACAGAGCGCGCTTGTTGAGGTTTGTCAAAAGCACTGCAGTGCTTTTGACTGAGCAAAAGCCCAGTGCGAAACGGACCGCCCGGGAGCGATCCAGTGGTCCAGACCTGCTGTAGGGTCAAGAAGCACGCTTTAAGGGCAGAAAGCGTGAGATGCGGTGAGGCCATCCAGGCCACGTCCAGTATTTTTGCGTGGATCAATCAGGGTCTTGCAATGAAGACCCCTGGACAGGGTTGACCACCTGATGGGGCCAGACAGTCCTGGCAGCCCATTCAACAGGCAGGTTCTGGGACCTGTGGACGCTCACACTGGTGTTGGACCCGTGGATGTTCACTGCTGACGTCACAGGCTGAGGCAGATCCAAACTCAAGAGGCCAGGGCCATAAAATCCCTGGCCTTTTCAATTGATTTTTATGGAGGGTGATGTGCAAAGCGAACACCTCATGAGAGGCATGGATCAGACCATTGAAAAATGTTTAAATGCAAAAGCCATTGGAGATGGGTTGCCTGCTGGGCCAGGTTCAAGTGGGTTGCTCACAGGCCAGGCAGGGATTGCTGTTTTCTTGAATGAAATGGCCCAGCTTGACAACAGCCGCGTCCTGGAAAAAGCATCCAGAGACCATTTTGCCGCAATCCTCTCCGTCATACCAGAACAGTTTCTCAAAGTCCCTTTGCCTGACCCCTCGCTGGTCTCAGGATTGTCTGGGATTGCCCTGGCACTGGTGATGGCCAGTCGGGACGGAACACGCTACCAGAAGGTACTGTCAGAGATTGACAGGCATCTTTTGCCGTTGATTCATCGTTACGTGGCATACTGCCACAGCCATCCCATGCATGTCCGGCTCTATGACCTGCTCTATGGTCTTTCAGGGATGCTGCTCTACACCCTGTCTCGTCCCGGACCAGAGGCCCTTGCGGCCAGTGAGGCCATTGCTGAGTATTTTGACTCGCGAACAAGGGCTGCTGTCTCGCCCTTGCAGGGGTTCGCCATTGAGCAGACGCAACAGTCCACCCCCCGGCATGCAAAACTGTATCCCCGTCCAACGGTGGACCTTGGACTGGCCCATGGGGTGGCCGGAGTGGTGGCCAGTCTGGCCCTTGCCCTCATGGCCCAGCCCACCCTGAAGGCCCGATTTGCTCCCACGCTTCACTTGCTCACTGAAGGCCTTGTGGACCAGAGGCTGAACAACGGTGAAGGAGCATGGCCCAGCCACTGGACCCCAGAAATGCCCCTCCAGGAGCATGTACCTGCCCGCATTGCATGGTGTTATGGAATTCCTGGCATCGCCAGTGCCTTGCGTCTCAGCTCTGAAGCACTTGATGCCTCCCAGTACAGGGCCATTGCACTGGAGGTGTTGACAGGAATCACACCTGGGCTCAGCTCACTCACGACCTCCAACCTGTGCCATGGGTCAGCAGGCCTCCTGCAGGTGGTGGAGCGTTTTGGAGATCCACAGCTGATGCCGCTGGCTTCCCAGCTCCGCTCCATGACCCTTGCCCAGCACGATGATCTTGCCCCTTATGGTTTCTGGTCAGAGGCGGACCCGGTGAGCGGTCAGGTCGCTTCGATGCCCCTGCTGCTTGAGGGTGCGCTGGGCGTGTGGCTGGCCCTCACCCATTCTGAGCTCCCGAACCCCCTGTGGGACCGGGCACTTGCGCTTGCTTGACAGGAGAGCTGATGCAACGATACCAACCTGGAAGCCATGTCATGGTCCGCACCCCCCTGCTCCCCCTCGAAGACCTGCCCCGGGGCAGCCTGGAGGAGACCAGAAAACACATCCGTCGCCTGCTCTCCCGCCCTGAAGTGCAAGAAGCCATCCTGATCGCTTCTCCTTCCCTTTATGCCGCTCTGCCTGCCTACCTGCTGGGAGAGGCCAGAACCCTTGATGCCCGGCAACGACGCCAGATTGAACTGGGTGCCCTCAAGTACCTGTTGCGGGCCAGTGCACGTCCCACCCCTTATGGCACCTTCTGTGGTGTTGCCGTTGCTGCCCTGGATGAGCACTTCAGCATCGGAGTGGCTCCAACTGCACTGCACCGGACAGTCAGTCAGCTCGATTTCTCCCAGGTGCTTGCCGTGGCGGTGGAATGTGAAGCTTTGTTGACCGAAGAACACAATCCACGGCTCTACACGCACCCCGCCACCCTGCGCTTTGGCCAACGTTTCTTTCTGGAAAACATCACCAGGCGTGGACAGGGAGACAACCGTTGTGCTTCCATCCGGGCCACACCTGCTGCTGAAGGCATTCTGGGGCTCTGTGCAAAAGGCGAGAACCTGCAAACCGTGCTTGCCTGGCTGGACAGACAGTATCCCCATCGCACCCGTCAGCAAAACTTCAAGGCTTTGCGCCACCTGATGGACGCAGGCTTCCTTTTCACGGACCTGCGTCCATCGCCCATGTGTGCTGATCCTGTGCAGCACCTGCTGGCCCGCATCGAGGGCATTCCAGCCTTCGCAGTACAGGCGGCACAATTGCGGGAGGTGCAGCAGTTGCTCACGGCCGCAGATGCCCTGCCACCCGGTGAAGGGCTGGACCTGTACCAGCAACTGGGTGTGGCAGGTACCTTCAGTTCTGCCAGGGGTGAAGGCACTGAAAACAACCAGGATGTCCAGGCCCCCCGTCGTGTGGATCTGGTGACTGCCCTGACCCAGAATCGGTTTTCTCGTGCAGTGGCCGAGGAGGCGGCGCACAGCCATGCCCTGCTCCTGCACCTGGCCAGCCGGGAATCCCAGGCCCCGCTTGAGCGTTATCTGGAGCGATTCAGGGAACGTTATGGTGAGCGACTGGTGCCGCTGCTCGAATTGCTCAGTGCAGCTGTGGGGCTGGGACCTGTGGAGGGATACAGCCGACCTGCTCCACTGGAACCAGGTCCACCCCCCAGCATGGCTTTCAATGCAAAAGACCGTTACCTGTTTGACCTGGCCTTGCGTCACCAGGGAAAAGAGGAAGTTCAGCTCAGGGAACATGAAGAAGCCCTTCTGGCCCTTCAGTCCTCTGTACCTGTTCAGACCTTGCCCGAAAGTGGAGAGATCTATGTGCGGGTGCTGGCCCCCTCTCAAGAAGCCATTGAAGCGGGTCAGTACCAGTTGGTGCTCGGGCCCATGGGGGCGGTGTCCATGGCTGGAAAAACCTTTGGTCGCTTTGCACGGGCATTGCCAGCAGAGGCCTACCAGCAGTTCAAACGTCAGGAGAACACACCTGGGGTGCGCCACGCCAACTCCAGCTACTTTCCCATCAGTGCCCGGCTGATGAATGTCAATGCCCAGTGCGCCTCAGAGGCATGGGAGGTGCCTTATGGTGCACCACCCCTTCATGAGGATCGGGTCATTTTGCCTTCCGAAATCCTGGTTGGCGCAGATGGATCGGGTTTTTTCTTCATCTCAGCAACGGATGGCAGCCGGGTGGTGGTTCACGCCAACCACATGCTCTCCCTGCAATTTGCACCGAACGTTGTGCGCTTTCTGGAAGAGGCTTCACGCCAGCGTCAGCGTGCTCCTCTGCCTTTCTCATGGGGACGGGGAGCAGGGCTGCTCCCTTATTTGCCCCGGGTGGTTTATGGCAAGACCATCCTGAGTCCACGGACCTGGCAGGTGCCCCGTGCAGTCTGGCTGGCCCTGCGAGGTCAGGATGAAAGCATGGTTTGTGCAGGTGTGGAGGACATCCGCCAGACCCATGGTCTGCCCATGCGGGTGGAAGTGGGCCGTGAAGACAACCTGCTGGTTCTGGACCTGGACAATCCCCTGCATGTTGCCGTGCTGCTGGAAGAGGTCCGCAAGGGTGAAGGGGAACACCTGGAGCTGCGTGAATCTTTCACGCAGCCAGAGCACCTGTGGAAAAACGCTGAGGCAGGTGCCCACCTGCTGGAGTTTGTGGTGCCCCTGTTTCATCCCAGTCCCGAGCCGGTGTCCCTTCCCAATGTGGTGCAGATGGAGACTGGCTGGAAGGATCGTGTTTTCCCGGTGGGTGGCGAGTGGATTTACCTGCGGCTCTACCCTGGTTTTGCAAGTCGCTCTGAACTGCTGCGTCTGCACATGGCACCCCTGCTTGAAGCCCTGGCCCCGCAGACCCGTTGCGCTTTCCATGTCCTGTACAATGACCCCGGAGAACACATCCGCCTGCGTGTCTTGCCTGCTGATGGACAGCACGAAATGGTCCTGGGCCGCCTGATGGTGTGGTGTGCTGACCTTCGGCGCAATGGCCTGTTGAGGGAGGTTGTTGTCACCGATTACGAACGGGAACTGGAGCGGTATGGCGGCGCAGGGCTGATGGAAATGTCGGAAGTCGCATTTCACAGCAGCAGCAGGCTGGTCCTGCGGTACCTCTGTGATCACCCTGCAGAAGATCCTTCTGCAAGGATGGCCTTCACTGCATGGGTGAGCCTGCTGGGTCTTCGCCAGACGTTTGAACCGGTCCTGCTGCGCTCCTTCCTGTCTGGGCTGGCCGCCCACAACCGCACCTTCCTGGAAGGTCAACTGGAACCCAAGCGCCGATACAATGAAGTCAAGCAGTTGAGGGGCATGCTGATGGTGGGCAGGGGTCACACACCACCACAAACGCTGTCTCCAGAACTCGCTCAGGCTGTGTCTGACCATTTGCATCAGCAGGGCAAAGTGTTTGAGCAGGCCGCCCTTCAGCTGCGTCCAGAGCGGTTCATGGCTTTTGTGGCCAGCCACCTGCACATGCATGCCAACCGCATGGGGCTCAGCCGGATTGAAGAGGCGCTGGTGTACCAGGGGATGCACGATGCCGTGGTTGCACTGATTCACACAGCAGGCCGCACCCCCGGTCAGCCTGAGGCAGGCATGGTGGGGTCGAATGGGTCCTGAAACAGCCAGGCGTCTTGGTGACCTGTCCGTTGCTCTGGCTGTGGTGTGGCAGGCCAATCCGATCTGGATGCTGCTGCTGGCCCTGGGCACCCTGGCCCTGGCCCTCACCCCAGCAGCAGGTCTGTGGGTCAACAAACTGTTGCTGGATGCGCTGGCAGGTGGAGTTCAAGGTGCGTCCACACCTTCTCTGGTCTTCCTGCTTTTCCTCCAGGCAGGGGTGCTGGCCCTGGGAGGATTGCTCAGCACCCTGAACACAGCCTTGCAGGAGTTGCTGGGGGCCCGGGTTCAGGAGCGGCTGAGCCTGCGCCTGTTTGCTCATGCAGCACAGCTTCCTCTGGTGGCCTTTGAAAGCCCACAGGTTCAAGATGGTCTGCGCAATGCCCATCAAGAGGTTTCGGGCCGGGCCGTGATGGTCTGGGCAAACCTGCTCTCTGTGCTGCAAGCCGTGGTGGCGCTGGCTGCTCTGGGGGGTCTGATGCTTCAACTGGGGCCTTCTCTGTTGCCTCTGGTTTTGCTGGCGGCTCTTCCCAGTGTCCTTGTGCAGCGGGTCTATGCAGCACAAGGACTGCAGATGGCCCTGGAGCACACCCCACTGTTGCGCCTGCAGGCCTATCTGGGAGCATTGCTGACCACTGAACGTTATGCCAAAGAGGTCCGCAGCTTTGGCCTTGAACGGCACCTCGGAGAACGCTGGCAGGACACCCACCGCCAACACCGCCAGGCCCAGGCTGGGCTCACCACCCGTCGCAGCCTGTGGTCCGGTTTCGCTCTGGTGCTTTCGGCCCTGTTGATGGGACTGGCCGGGTGGGGTGTGGTTGAACGCACCCTGCAGGGTCAACTGACCCTCGGGGACGTGGGAATGTTTCTGCTGGGAGCGTCACAGGTGCAGGGCCGCTTGACCTCCCTGCTCGGAGGGGTGGTCTCCATGGTCCAGGGGCTCACCCATCTTCGTTTGCTTTTTGGGTTCCTGGAGCAGCCTCTGCCAGAACAGCAGGGCCTGCACGAATGGACTGAAGACATTGTGGAAATTGAATTTTGCAATGTGTCCTACATCTATCCTGGTACAGGTGATGCCGGAATACGGAACATGAGCTTCCGGATCTCCCGGGGAGAATCCCTGGCCCTGGTGGGACGCAACGGTGCTGGGAAATCCACCCTGGTTAAACTGCTGCTGGGTCTCTATCAACCCACTTCAGGGGTCATCCGGCTGAACGGCAAAGACGCCACACTGTACAGTGCTACCAGCATTTCTCAGCGCCTCAGCACATTGTTTCAGGACCACGCAGCCTACCATCTGACTGTTCGGGACAACGTCATGCTTGGCGATGTTCAGCGACCAGCACAGCCGGGAGAAATCCACAATGCACTTCGCCGTGCCAGGGCAGATTTTGTGGCAAGTCTTCCACAGGGCATTGAGCAGCAACTCGGAGCTGCTTTTGCTGGCGGGGTGCAACTCAGTGGAGGGCAGTGGCAAAGGCTGGCTCTGGGGCGGATGCTGTACCGTTCAGCAGATGTGCTGGTTCTCGATGAACCGGGAGCCGCTCTGGACCCTGAGGCGGAACAGCAGTTGCTGAACGCTCTGTACACAGAATCCAGCGATCAGATTCTGGTCCTGGTTTCCCATCGTCTTGCCACAGTGCGACAGGCCACCCTGATTCTGCGGCTGGAGAAAGGTCAACTGGCCGAGGCCGGAAGCCACGAACAGCTGATGGCGGCTGGAAACGAGTATGCTCGCCTTTTTCGCTTGCAGGCTGCAGGGTACAGCTCCGTTCCAGCGGGCACAGAGCAGAGGGTTCAGCAGGTGTGAATTCTGATGGCCCAACCGACCTTATTGATCTATGCCAAAAGAACTGTAGGTTTCTCAGATGTCCTGACCGTTCCATTCGCGTTGCTCAGCAAAAAGCACTCTCAAGCTTTTTGCGAACATCAATAAGGGGGCCAGCCAGGAAGGGACCATTGGATCAGAGCAGGTGTGAAGAGAGGGTCCATCCTGAAAATGTCTCAGGCAACCAGACCAAATTCACCGTTCCCTGAAGCTTTGAGGGTTAGACTGGGTTGTGTTTGAAGCAATCATCTTTGATTTTGACGGCCTGATTCTTGACACCGAAACCCCCGAATTCGAGGCGTACGAGGCCTTCTACCAGCGCCAGGGCAAGATCCTGCAACTGTCCGAATGGCAGATGGGTGTGGGCACCTGGGGTGCTTTTGATCCCTGGGCGGCTTTTGAATTCACCGAGGCAGAAAGAGATGGGTTCCATGCGCAGGTGAGGGAAGATGTGCTGCGCCGCATTGGGGAAGCCCCCCTGCGGGAGGGCGTGAAAGAGCTCTTTGAGGAAGCAAAAGCAGAGGGCATCCGCATCGCCATGGCCACCAGCAGCGACTGGGAGTGGATTGACGAGTGGACGGGCAAGCACGGCATCCAGCAGTACTTTGAGATTTTTGCCACCCGTTACGAGGTGCACCAGGTCAAACCCGCTCCAGACCTGTACCTGCTCGCCCTCAGCAAACTGGGCCTCCATGCCGATCAGGCCATTGCAGTGGAGGATTCGCTGAATGGTTCCACGGCAGCCATCACCGCAGGTCTGCGTTGTGTGGTGGTGCCCAACAAGGTGACCTCCACCCAGAAATTCCGTCCCGAGTGCAAGAGGCTGGATTCTCTGGCTGGAGGCCTGACGGCCTTAAGAGCGCTTTTTGCCAAATAAACGCTGAAAAAACCCTTTTTTGTCCTCTTCTGCAGGGGGGGTGGTCTGCGGAGGAGGGCTGTTTCTCAGGCTGCCACTGAAGCGCTCCTTTTGCATCTGGGCCTGCTCCTGGGGGAGAGCATTGGGGTTTTCCAGTTGCTTGATGTTCTCGTCCAGGGCTGCAATGAAGTGGTTCAGATGGATGCGGTCCTTGGGGTTTTTCGCCAGGGCCTTCTCAATCGCCAGTGCTGCCTTGCGGGTCAGACCAGCATGGGTCTGCAGCAGGGATTTGGGGTACTGGGTGAGGTGCGCCATCATCAGTTCATCGTAGGATTTGCCATTGTAAGGGCGGTGTCCGGTCAGGGTTTCATAGGTGAGGATGCCCAGACTGTACACGTCGCTCTCAATGCTGCCCGGGTCTCCCCGGTAGATCTCTGGAGCCATGTAGAAAGGACTGCCCGCAGCATACTTGGGGTTCTGGATGCTCACCGCCACCCCAAAATCTCCCAACACAGCCTTGTCGCCCTGCAGGAAGATGTTGCTGCTCTTGATGTCCTGGTGCACGAAGCCTTTGTCATGCAGGTAATTCAGGGCCAGCCCGATGTCCCGCATGAATTTCAGACCGCGCAGCAAGTCAGGCTTGCCGGTCTCCTGCAGGTAACGGTCCAGACTGCCGTCTGGATAGTAGTGCATCACGATGTACGGGTTGTCGATCAGGGCAGATCCTTCCACCACACGGGCAATGTTGCTGTGTTGCAGTTGCAGGTGGGTGCCGATCTCATTGGCGAACCGCTTGAGCTGTTCAGGGTCATCCAGGGTGCTCTGCAGGGGGGTTTTCAGGGCGACAAATTCACCATTGGGGGCCTGGGCGAGCCGCACCAGTGCCATTCCGGTTTTTGCAAGTATGCGTGTGACGATGTAATCCCGCATGAAACCCTCTTTCAAAATGCTTTGCCCTGGTCTGCCTGCTGGTCCCTAGAAGTCTAGTTTACCTGTTCACACAGAATTCTTACATCTCTCAGACTTTGTGCGCTCAGGAAAGCAGGCAGGCTGCTTCCAGTCCGCCTGGGCAAAAGCATACTACAACTCCAGCGTGGCCCCCGGACTCATGATCTGCACCTGGAATCCCAGCATTTCCGCTTCTGTCTCAAAGCGGGCCGGGTCGGCATTCACCACCGGGAAGGTGTTGTAGTGCATCGGGACGGTCAGGCGAGGACGCAGCATGGGCAGACATTTTGCCGCTTCGTCGGCATTCATGGTGAAGTTGTCCCCAATGGGCAAAAAAGCCAGATCGAGTCCCAGGTCCCCGATCCATTCCATCTCGCGGAAACGGCAGGTGTCTCCGGCGTGGTAGATTTTCTTGCCCTCCAGGGTCAACACCATTCCGGTGGGGAAGCCTCCGTAGGTGCCATCCGGGAAGCTCGAGGAGTGCCACGCCGGGGTGAGCTGCAGGGTGCCCCAGTCAAAAGGGTGACTGCCCCCGATGTTCATGCCGTGGGTGCTCCTGGCCCCATGGTGGGCAGCGTAGGAGGTGATCTCCACAATGCCAATCACCTGTGCCCCTTCCCGTGCAAAATCCAGGGTGTTGCCCCAGTGGTCCCCGTGTGCGTGGGTGACCAGCACATGGGTGATGTTGCGCCCTTTAAGTTCCTCCAGAGAGACCGGGCACAGGGGGTTCCCCTGAACAAAAGGATCGATCAGCAGTCGAAAATCACCTGTCTCAATGTAAAGGCAGGAGTGCCCCAGGTATTCAATGCGCATGTTGTCCTCCTGGCTTTATTTTACAGCCACCAGAGTGGGCCAGATTGTCACATCGGGGGTGGACTTCCAGTGGGGCAGGTTCCTTCTGTGCTGGCCAGGTGAGAGCAAAGCTTCAGGTTTGATGTGACTGTCTACTGTGAACTGTAAACTTTAACCTGTTTCTGGATGAATTCCCGGTACTGGGCTTCTGGCATGGGCCGGGCGTAATAATACCCCTGGGCAAAATCACAGTGCTGTCTGCGCAGGACCTCTTCCTGTTCCAGCGTTTCCACACCCTCTGCCACCACTTCCAGCCCGAGTTTGTGGGCCATGGCGATGATGGCATCCGTTACGGCCTCATCTTTGCTGTTCTGGACAATGCCCTGCACGAAACTGCGGTCAATTTTCAGGTAGTCCAGCTCGAAAGCACTCAGGTAACTCAGGGAAGAGTAACCTGTTCCGAAGTCATCGAGGGCAATGCGGATTCCAGCTTCTCGCAGGGTTCTCAGCTGGCTCAGCACTTCCGTCTGCCGTTGCAGCAAGAGGCTCTCGGTGATCTCCATGACCAGCTGATCGCTGCTCGCCCCAGAATCCCTGAGGGCCTGCAGCCACTTGCGGGCCACATCGTCATGGGTGAACTGCTTTGCGGAGGTGTTGATGGCAATCACCGGACAGGGGAGACCCTCGGCCTGCCATTTCTGCTGGTCCTGCAAAACCCGTTTCAGGCACCAGTCGCCCAGAGCGTGAATCAGACCGACCTCCTCTGCAAGGGGAATGAACACCGCCGGACTGATCATGCCTTTCTGGGGGTGCTTCCAGCGCAACAAAGCCTCGGCTTTCAGTTCGTCGGGACGCCCGTAACCCAGGATGGGCTGGTAGTACACCTCGAATTCCTGTCGTTTGAGGGCCAGCGTGAAATCAGAGATCACCGTGCGGCGTTCACGGGTGGCCTGCAGCATGGAGGGGGTGAAAAACCGCCAGCAGTTCTTGCCTTCTCCTTTCGCCACCGACATGGCCTGATCTGCGCTGGTCAGCAGCGTTTCTGCATCATTTACATCTGACGGAAAGAGGCTGATGCCCAGACTGGCCGAGGCCAGGAAGGCTTTCTGTTTGATCTGGTAGGGATGGGACAGGATCTTGAGGATGCGCTCCGAGATGTTTCCGGCCTGGCTGCCTTCGTCCAGATTGCTGAGCATGATGGTGAATTCGTCTCCACCCACCCGGGCCACCAGATCGCTTTCCCGCACGCAGAGTTTCAGGCGGGTGGCCACCTCCTTGAGCAGGATGTCTCCGGCCTCATGCCCCATGCTGTCATTGACGTCCTTGAAGCGGTCCAGGTTGATGAAAAGCACCGCACAGATGCGCCCGGAAGCCTGATGTTCCTCCAGGCGCTTGCCAAGCAGGTCCATGAAGAGTTTGCGGTTGGGAAGGCCAGTCAGGGAATCATGGCTGGTCTGGTACTGGATCAGTTCCTCGGCCTGCTTGTGGGCAGTGATGTCCCAGTCCACACCCAGAAAACGCAGGGGTTTCCCTTCAGCATCGCGCACCACAGAAGCACTGGAACGCACCACCCGCTGGGTTCCATCTGGCCGGACGATGCGGTACTCGGTCTCGAAAGGCTTCACGTCGTTCAGGGCCCAGTCCACCTCCTGCAGCACCCTTGCTGCGTCTTCGGGGTGCAGGCGGCGGTCCCAGGCGGTCAGGCTGTTTTCCTCGAATTGTTCCTGGGTCAGGCCGTAGATGTCCAGCATGTGCTGGTCCCACAGCATGCGGTTCTGTTCGATGTTCCACTCCCACACCCCGATTCCCACGGTGCGGGTGGCGAGTTGAATCCGTTCGGTGAGGCGTTCAAGTTCCTGCTCGGTGTTCTTCAGCTGGGTGATGTCGGTGAGGGTCCCAACCAGACGCACTCCCTCTCCGTAGGCGTTGCGGGCGATCACCTTGCCCCGGGCCAGCATCCAGATCGGGTCCCCGTTCCGGTGCTGCACCCGCACCTCCACCTGATAACTGGGGGCGTCCTGATGCACACAGGCCTGCAGGGCCTCCAGCATCCTGGGCTGGTCTTCTGCAATCAGGCGACCCAGCCACTGCTGCAACGGCTGGGTGCAGTCTTCCAGGTCCTCGCCAATCAGGCCAAACCACGTTCTGGACAGGTACACCTGATCGCGGGCCACATCCCAGTCCCACACCCCATCTCCGATGCTTTCCAGCGCGTAACGCCAGCGTTCCTCCTGCAGCCTGAGCTGCTCGGTCAGTTCTTCTTTGAGGCCTGGTGTTTCTGCCTGCAGGATGTAACCAAGGCGTTCTCCATCTGTCCCCCTTGCCTCACGAATGGAGACCAGGGCCTGCTGTTCATTGAGGGAAACCTGCTGCTCCAGCACCTCGGGGGAAGCGAGGTCATGCACCTGTGGAAACGCTTTGTGGATCAGGTCCTGAATGGAGGGGCTGGAGTCACTGCCTGCCGCTGCCCCGATCAGGTCCAGAAAAGCCTGATTGGCGTACTGCACCGTCAGGTCCGGGGTGAGGTACACCAGACCCACCTTGTCCTGCAGGACGTCTGTGGTCTGTTCTGGTTCTTCACTGGGCCTGTGCCCTGAACGGTCTTCCTGACGTTCCTGCTGGGAGGCCTTGACCCTGAGGACCATCCAGCCCGTCTCAAACAGGGGAATCAGAATCAGATGTTTCCCCCGCACACTGGCAGATTGCACCCGTTGCAGCTCTGCGTACAGCTCACGGTACTCTGCAGCAAGTTCGGGCAGCAGCACCTGATCGACCGTCTGCTGCTGCCAGTCCGGGGTCTGCAGGCACTGGTGGGCATCCCCCTGGACCTGCTGGCACGCCTGGGCCGGATTCAGCAGAATGCCGTGGCTCAGCACGGCCTGAATCAGCCCTTCATGGGTGAACCGGATGTGTTCGTTGTGGGTCATGCATCTCCCCGCTTGCCTGGATAGGTGTTCTCAGTGATACCATCCGGGGTCTCACAGAAACCTCAAATTCAGGAGGAGCCCGTGACAGATCGCTTCTGGGACGAGGTTGCTTGTGGGGCTGTCAGCCATCAGCGATCAGCAAAAGATCCGTTTCTCTGTCTCACAGAGCCCCAAAAAGACAGACAGCAAAACAGAAGCCTTTGAGGGGCTTCTGCCGGGTTCATTTGGGTTTTTGTTGCTTCAGGCGTTGGCGGCGTCTTTGAGGGCTCTGGGGAACTCTTTGGACACCTTGTCCAGCGTCTGCTTGGCGGTGGCCTCCACCATCTTCAGGAAGGCGTTGCCACCCCACTTCTGGGCTTCTGGAATCTCGAAGTGCACGGTGACATGCAGTTCGTATTTCATCTCGGAGCCTTCGAGGTGGGCCTTGCCACTGACCTCTGCCCAGGCGGGTTTATCGAGGGAGGTGGATTCCAGAGTGGCCCCATCTGCAGTGGGATGGATGATGCTCTGGAAGGGAATCAGTTGTTCTCCAAGCATCGGGACATTGACGGCGAACTTGGCCCGGACCTTCCCATCCACAATGTGCAGGTCCCGGATGAACTTGACTTTGGCAAGGCTCTGGTGCGGGTCCTGAATGAAGTTCAGGGCGTCCTGGGGGCTGCCTGGGTGAGAGATGCTGCAGGTGAGTGAGGTCTGTACTTGCATGTTCTGAAAACTCCTTGCCTGAGGTTCACCCAGTATAGCTTAAACCGGGTACAAAATTTTACTCAATCCATTCCACCCGGTATTCACCGGTCTTCAGGGCTTCTGCGACATCGGCGTCGGTGGCCGCACGCAATTTGCTCTTGCGGGCAAAACGCGGTGCAGAAGAAGCGAAGCCCACCCGCACAATCATCTCATCGGTCTCTTCATCCCGGCCAATCTTCCACACCAGCTGACCGGCCAGCTGGTCCAGAGAGCGGTGCAATTCGGGAGTGATTTCCTCGTGCCCCATCCTGTCCTCCAGTGTATTCAGGGTACCATCTGCACTCTCAGTGAAAGCTTACGTTTCTTCATGACAGACGGTCTCTGGGTCTTGAGCTTCTCTTTATTCTGGTCTCTCAATCCATCGCCTGAAGCAACGCAAACTTCAGGTAACGGGTCTCGGGCACCCCGAGCATTTCCGGATGGTCCGGGGCCTGGGTGCGGCGGTCCAGAATGCGGAACCTGCGTCCGGCATCCCGGGCAGCATCTCCCAGCATCTCGTAGAAATCGCTGTCTGAAACGTGGAAAGAGCAGCTGGAACTTGCCAGCACCCCACCAGGATTCAGCAGCTTCATGCACCTCAGGTTCAGTTCCTTGTAGGCCCCATAGGCAGCCTCCAGGTCCTTGCGGCGTTTGGCAAAGGCCGGAGGGTCCAGGCTGATGGTGTCAAACCTGATGCCAGAGCGCTCAAGTTCCCGCAGGCGGTCAAAGGCATTGGCCACCGTGAAAGTCACATGGTGAAAGCCATTCAGCTGCATGTTCTCCTCGGCCCGTTTCAGGGCCTCCTCGGAGACATCAATGCACTCCAGCGCATCACACTTTCCGGCCAGATGCAGGGCAAAAGAACCGTGGTAGCTGAACACATCCAGCCCGTTCCCCCGGGCATGTTGCCCGAGCAGGGTGCGGTTTTCCCGCTGGTCCAGAAACGCCCCGGTTTTCTGACCGGTGTAGGGATTCACCAGATAACGCACGTCTGCTTCACGGCATTCGATGGTCTCGGGCACCTCGCCATACAGCACCACATTCTCGGTGCTCAGGCCCTCCAGTTCCCGGTTCTTGTTCTCAAAACGCCCCAGGATGCCTCTGGGCTGCACACGGTCAATCAGCACCTGCAGCAGGTCATCCAGATAGATTTCCAGTGCAGCAGAGCCGTTCTGCACCACCAGGTAATCCTGATATTTGTCCACCACCAGGGCAGGCAATTCATCTGCCTCGGCGTGAATCAGACGGTAACTGTCCGCGTCTGGCTGAAGGCTCTCCCGGTAATCCAGCGCCGCATGCACCCGCTCAATCAGGGTGTCCACACTGGCTTCCTTCCAGTAGGTCAGCACCCGCACACTGATCTCACTCTGGGCGTTCACCAGGGCGTAACCCAGCACCCGACCCCTGTCATCCTCCACCGGATGGATGCCCACTTCACGGGGCAGGCTCAGGGTGTCCGACCTGTACACCCAGGGGTGACGGGTTTTGAAGCGTTCCAGACCTCTTTTGCTCAGCACAGCACTTGACATGAAAACTCCTCTGTTTGCAGGCACCTGATGCACTCAGGCCGAATAAAAAAGCAGCTCAGGCGAATCCTGAACTGCACCTCAAAGGCAATTTTAGCATTTACAACTTGAACTTGACCTCTTCGTCTTCCTTGACGCTGATGCCCTGATCGGGTTCCACTCCCGCATTGCGGGCCAGCCCTCCATAGAAGGCAGAGTTTTCAGAGTATTCCGTTCTGGGGCGAATACGGAAGGACAGCCAGATCAGAAATGCAGGCAGCACAACGAACATCAGAATTCCAACCCACATGGGAGACCTCCAGATCAGCAGATGCCTCACCGTAACACAACAAGCCTCACAGATCTCTTCCCTGTGGGGCTGAATCGTCCATTGTGCTTACACCAGCCCTACTGGTCCTTGAGGCCCTTGATCTCCTCAATGAACCTTTCCAGAGAATCAAACTCCCGGTACACCGAGGCAAAACGGATGTAGGCCACCTCATCCAATGGTTTCAGGAACAGCATCGCCCTGCGGCCAATCTCCTCCGAGGTGATTTCGTGGGTGGGGTTCTCATCCTCGAAGCTGTAAGCAAACTTGCGCAGCAGTTCATGGTTGATGGGACGCTTCTCGGTGGCGAGCATCAGGCCCCGCAGCAACTTGTCCGGATTGAAAGGCTCTCTGTGGAGGTCCCTTTTCACCACCATCAGGGGCTCAAGCTGTGCCCGCTCATAGGTGGTGAAACGCCGTCCACAGCGCTCACACTCCCGGCGTCTCCTGATTGAAGCCCCCTCATCGCTGGGTCGGGAATTGATCACCCGGGTGTCTGCAGAAGAGCAGTAAGGGCACTTCACGCATTCTCCTCTTCCCACTCGGCTTCAGCCTCTGCGGCTTCGAGGGCTTCGAGGGCTTCGGGTTTGGGCACCGGAGGGAGGGGCACATTGATGATGTTCCCGACGATGTGCTCCATTCTGGGGTCTGCAAAGTGACACACCGCCGTGCTGAGCCCCACATCCCACTCATCGCTGTGTGCGGCGCGGCTCGGGATCAGCAGGTTCACCCGCAGGTTCTCCTGAACAGAATGCTGGGTCAGGTGGATCAGGGCACCCCGGAAGGCATGCATGTGCAGCAGTTGAGCGTCCAGGGGAGGGGCCACAATGGTCACCCAGGTGTGCTGGTGGTTGCGCTTGATGTGCTGCAAAATGGTCAGGCTGGAGCGCACATTGTAATTGGCGATTTCCACCCACTCGGCTTCGGGAAGGTAATCAAAATGAGAATAGCTCACCCGGTCTGCCACATGAACAATCCCGTGCACCTCGCCAAAAATCTCGGTGACCTTCTCCAGGGCGGCCCGCCAGTCCGACATGCTGGTGGGGCTTGCCTTGATCGGAATGGCTTCCCCTCCCTGTTCTTCAATTTCAGAGGCCAGCACACTGATGGCCTCGGGGTTCTCGCTGAGCAGAATCACTGTGGCGTCCATCTCTGCAAGCAGGATGGCAATGGAGCGACCAAATCCCTGGTCGGCGTTGGTCACAGCGACAATGCGACCATCCAGAGCACAGAAATCAGACGACTGGGCGTGAGGATGAGACATCATGCCCTTAGTGTACACCGAGAGAGGAAAGTGTAACCGTTACGCAAATGGGAGAGCGGTCAACAGTCAGCCATCAGCTTTCAGCAAAAGATGGGCTGGTTTACAGTTCACAGTAGACAGTTCACAGCGAACCTCTCATGTGCTCTGGCCTCATGCTTCAAACAAAACTCCTGTGAAGAGGCAGTTGCTGTTCATTTAAAACTGTCAACTGTAAACTGTTAAACCCCTTCTTGCGCCAGATCATTGAAGCGCACGTGCTGGCTGTGGAATTGCAACTTGACTGTTCCCACGGGTCCGTTTCTCTGTTTGCCGATGATGATTTCAGCAATGCCCTGTTGATCTGTTTCTTTGTTGTAATACTCATCACGGTAAATGAACATGACAATATCTGCATCCTGCTCAATTGCACCCGAGTTGTGGCTCACAATGCCATCTGCAAGCCAGGACGCTGGACCGGGAACCGTCAGGTCGAACACTTCTTCTTCACCTGCAGGGGTGATGCTCACCACTTCATCCCAGAATAGGTCGGAAGTGGCTTTTTTCTGCAGCTCAGGATCATTCAGAAGTTCAGCATAGTCCATGACCACAGCCCTGGAAGGGGCGAACTTGAAGTGGGATGATCCACCGTAAGAGGTGCCCCTCAGTGCGGCCATCTGGCGGGTGGTGATGCCCTGTTCCTGCATGCGGTTGCGCACCCCATCAAAGACCTCAATGGGGAGGGTGTCGATGTTGGTGTTGGCTTCTCTGGCTTCCAGATGTGCCCTGAGTCTGGCGGCATCCTCCACCTTGCAACCCGTGGCCCCCACCTGATCCAGGAACAGCATCTGCTGGGTTTTCCCGGAGACCTCCACCACGTACATGGGGCGGTATTCTCCCTGCTGGACCGTGCGGATTCTGGCCACAATGCCGAAGCGCAACAGCAGGGCCGCAACATCTCTGGCAAGCTGAACACTGTTGGTGGAGAAGTTGATCCTGCTGGAGGAGTTTGTTGTTTTTGGTGTGAAGAAGGTGCCATCTGTGGCCCAGAGGTTGCGCAGCAGCAAAGCCACCTGGGTGTTGCTCAGCTGGAAGACCCCTGCAGGGAGGTGCTTCTCATGGGAACGCTGGTTGAAAATGCCCAGATCCCTGAGCCACTTGTTGATGCCTCTGGCTTCCCAGCGGTTGCCGTTGCCACTGAAGACCAGCTGGTGCCAGTTGCCCTTGCCTGCATGGCGGTTCACCTGCATCCCAAATTCCAGGGCGGCTTGAGTGACCAGTCTGCTGTTTTCTTCAGAAGCCGTTGTGTAACGCAGAGGCTGTCCTTTCAGGTAACTGCCATCTCCCACCAGATGCCCCAGCAAGATGAGTTCAGCTTCCTTCCAGACCAGAGGTTTCGCAGGTTCTGGCACCCTCCGGGCCACAGCAATCCGGTCTCCCGGTTTGATGTGCTGCAGTTCCTGCCAGCCATGTGCCGTGTAAATGCGGTGCTTCTCGGTGGAACGCAGTGTCCGTCCGCTGGCCAGCTTCATTTCGAAGATGGGCTTGACCCCGACACTCCAGACCCGGTCACTGGTGAAGGCCGCCACTTTTTCATCTTCAGTCATGGCCAGCACTTCGGGAGTGGTCCCAACCAGTTCACGAATGGGCTTTCTGCTGCCATCTGAGAGCATGACCAGGGTGTCTCCTGGGACACACTCACGCAGGTCAGACAGCATTGGTCTGTGATTTGGGCGTTGTTCTACTGCACGAGACAGCTGTGATAGAACAATCACCGGGACTTCAAGTTCACGGGCAATTCCTTTGAGCCCACGGGAAATGGCACTGATTTCCTGCTGCCTGTTTTCTCCACCCCCACCACTTTTCGAACCACTCATCAATTGAAGGTAGTCAATCACAACCAGGCCCAGTGAGCCTGTTTTGGTTTTTACGCGCCTCAGTTTGCTTCTGAGTTCATTGGCGGTGAGATTGGGGACGTCATCAATATAAATGGGTGCTTCACTCAGTCTTGCGGCTGCATTTGCAAGCCTCACGAAATCCTGCTCGCTGAGTTGACCACTGCGCACACGATTCATGTCGACCCGGGCCTCAGAACAAAGCATACGCAATGCCAATTGTTGAGCGGGCATTTCCAGACTGAAGACTGCAGTTGTTTTGCCTTCACCTCTTAAAGCAACATTTTGTGCAATTGATAGTGCGAAAGCTGTGTTGTGAACACAGATGTTCTGGGCAATGAAATTTGATCCATCTGGAACAGTAAGATCATACACCTGCTGCTCTCCAAGGTCCTCAATGGAGACAATCTCATCCCAGTACAGGTCAGGGCTGGAGAGTCGAGAGAGTTCAGGGCTCTCCAGAACAGCTGCATATCCTGTCAGTCGCTTCTGGGTGATGCCCCTCCGGGTGTGAGGGTCGTAGCCAGCGCCAGTCTGCTCTCCACTGCGGGCTGCAAGCTGGGTCAGAGACAGCTGCTTCTGGGTGGCCAGGGCCCTGACCTGGGTCCAGACCCGGGAAGGCAGGTGTCCAGAGTTGCTGTGGCGCTCGGGATGCACTTCAAATGCGCGGGTGGCTTTCTCTCCGAACCAGCCGATTTCGGACTGGTAGAGGGCCACGCTCTGGGGCTCTGTGATTTCCACACGGAAGGACTTCGCCGTTTTCTGCCAGAGTTTTGCAATGATCCCGAAGCGGGTCAGCAAATGATGCACATCTTTTGCGAGTTGCACAGAGGCCACGGTGAATTCAATGCGGGGGTGCTTGCCATTGATGCTGTAGATGGTGGCATCACAGCTGAAGAGGATGCGCAGGAATTCCGCCACTTTTTCCCTGTTCAGGGTGAAAATGGCTTCTGGAACGGTCTTGAAATGGGCACTTTTGCCCATCTGACCGTGTTCCCGCAGGAATTCGGTCAGGGGATTCTTCTGGTATTTCTGGGCTCCAGGGACGTGGGCTCTGGCGACAATGAAGTCGATGCCATCTTGCCTGATGCTGAGCTCTGGGAATTTTTGCTGCACCAGGGTCTGGAAGTCCTCAACGATCAGTGGATCGGTGTTGGTGAACCTGGGCGAGGTGTTGGTCAGGTTGCCTTCTGCAATGAAGTAGGCCAGCAGACGCACGTCCTCAGAACTGAGGGATTCATTTTGCCCAAAGTTGGGGACCGCTCTGGGAACAGCAATCACATCCCCGAGTTGAAGGTCATAGAGGGGCGTCCAGCCTTCAGGGGTCAGGAAGGGGTGGTGCAGGGTCACTTCCACTTCACGGCCCAGACGGGTGCGCACCCGGCGCACAGGTTTCACGCCACTGTCGATCCAGTGGGAAACTTTTGTGGGGCGCAATTTCCCTGTTTCAGAAATCCCGTAGACTTCGGGAAGTTTTCGCTGCACGAATTCCTCAATGGTGATGCGCTGTCCTGTGCCGGGCACATCAATCAGGGTGTTTGCAGTCAGGCATTTTCCCATCGAGGGACGGGCGGCCAAGACATTCAAACTCCCCGGGGAAAATCCAGTGATCATGCTGTCTAAATCACGGAAGCCACTTTTTGTTCCTTCAATGTGGCCTCCTGTTGCATGCAGCTTCGTGATGTATTCGAAGGTGTCATGCATGACGGTGTTCATGCTTTGAAATTCATCTTTGCCTTCTTTTTGTGAAACATCAAAAATAAGCTGTTCGGATTTGTCCAGCAGTTCTTCAAGGCCCACTTCACCGTCGTAGGCAAGCTGCATGATCTTCCCGGAGGCCTGGATCAGCTGTCTGAGGGTGAACTTTTCCTGAATGATGCGGGCGTAGTATTCGGCGTAAACGGCGGTGGGCACGCTTTCGGAGAGGCCCACGAGGTAGGAGACGCCCCCCACTTCGTCCAGCACATTTTTGCCGCGCAGTTCTTCGGAGAGGGTGACAAGGTCGATGGGCTGTCCCCGGTCGGCCAGCAGGCGCATGGCAGAGAAGATTTTGCGGTGTGACTCCCGGTAGAACATGTCTGAGGTCACCTGGTCTCCCAGGTTGATCAGGGTGTCGTTGTCCAGCAGAATGCTGCCCAGGACGCTCACTTCTGCGTCAATGCTGTTTGGTGCGACTCGTGCTACAGGATCCATGTGTGACCTCTCAAGGCTTTTCAGTCTATCACCCTAACACACAAAACAGGATCAGGTGCAGACAGAAGTCCATTCTTGAATTTAGCCAATGACCTGAATCGGGGCAAGGCTGACCAGGAAAGTTTTTTCCTGTGTTGGAAAACGGATTCGGGCTTTTCTGAGGGAGCCGTAGCCGATGGCACTGATGAGTTCCCCTTCTCCGAATTTGGGGTGCAGGACTTTTAAGGGGGTGGAGGGGAGGTTCTGGAATTCCCGGGAGGGGATGCCCAGGCGCTTGCTGACCTCGGTGCTCGACAGGCCCTGCAGTTCCAGCAATTCCCGGGCCTGCAGTTCCCAGTTGAGGTTGCTGCTCTCCTCCTGTGGGGTGACTTCGATTCTGACCTTCCTGCCGAGTTGTTTTTCCAGCAGTTCGCGGGCTCCGGTTTTGTTGATGTGGCGTTTGTCGCCATTTTCCAGGGTGGGGGAACCGCAGCGTTCCATTTCCAGGCACTGGTAGCAGCCACTTTCACAGCAGGTGCTGGAGCACAGTTCCAGGGCACGGTCCAGCAGCAGGGGCAGGTCTTTAAAAGCCCGGTGGCTGATCCCCAGTCCACCTTTCCAGTCGTCGTAGATGAAGAAGTAGTTGTCCTTGTCAGCCCGGAAGGCCCCTGAAATGTCGTTGGGATCACAGGCGACCAGTTCGGGAATCAGTTTCATCAGGGCGTGTTTGAGGGCGTGGGCGGTGCCCCCCGTGGACCTCACCCCGATTTCCATGGTGTAGGTGCGGAAACTCGGGAGGGTGAGGGGCCTTTCGAAGGTGTGGTCTGCCAGCTTTTGTTCCAGCACCCGGTCCCGGATGCGACCATTGCATTTCGGGCAGGTTTTGTCTTCAGGGAGTGCAGCGTAATCGCACTTGCCACACCCTCTGGCGAAGACCTGGCGGTGAAGCTGGTACCCCAGGTATTCCTTCTGCACGCTGATCTCCCCGAAACGGAAGGCCAGTTCACCCTGGGTTTCCCATTTCTCCATTTTCACAGGCGTGACTTTCACCCGGTAATTTCCACGGGTGAATTCACCCACCGAGTTGACCTTTTCGACCAGAATGACCGTGCCCTGCGGTGAGGGCAGCCAGTCTGAAACCTGATAGCTGACCCCATCCCAGCTGAAGACCGCCCCCACATGTTTTTCAGCGTGGGCGTAGTGGCTGCTGGGGGTTTCCAGCGGTTCAAAGAAGGCCTTTTTGGGATTGGTTTCCCACAGGGTTCTTTCCACCACGTAATACTTTTCTCCGTCGTCGCTGCGCAGGTTCCAGCGCTTCATGCCGAGAGCCCAGTTGCTGCTGGAGGCTTCCGCTGGAGGATTGAGCCCCACGGCATAGAATTCGTGCTGCATTCTGGACAGGTGTTTGGGGGTGATGTAGGCGTTGTGGGCTTCAATCACAGCCCGTTCCACCGCCCCCTGCAGCAGTTGCCTGAAGTTCTGCGGGTTGCTGTAGAAAGCATCTGCAGGCCTGGGGACGCCGTTTTCATCCATTGCAGGAAGATACAGAATGGCCCCTTCGCTGACGCGTCCTGCCCGTCCGACCATCTGCCGGAAGGTCATGCGTGACCCCGGGTAGCCATCCAGCACCACCACACTGAGGTCCCCGATGTCCACTCCGGCCTCCAGGGCACTCGTTGCGAACATCACCCCACTTTTTGCTTCCCTGAAGCGGGTGAGTCGGGCATCCCGTCCGCCAGCACCAGACATATATAAATGCACGTACTCCTTGTATTCAGGTCTGTTGTGGTACTGGGCGTGCATTCTGGAGGCTTTGGAGCGTCCTCTGAAGAACACCAGCGTTTTCTGCCCATGCACGATGCTCTGGTTGATGAGGTTGTCCCAGAACTTTCGGGCCTGTCCTCTGTGGTCCACCAGATAATAGGTTTTGGGGTATTTCTTTGCACCGGAGGTGTTGATCTCGGTGAAACTCAGGCCTGTGAGGGACTCTGCGAACTCGGTGGCGTTCCCGATGGTGGCTGTGGAAAGCACCACCTGGGGTTTTGCCCCGAGGTGCTGTGAGAGGGCCAGCACCCGGCGGATCAGGCCAGAAATCTCGCAGCCAAAGCCGCCTCTGTAGGTGTGGGCCTCGTCCAGCACAAGGTGCTTGAGGTTCTTCAAAAAAAGGGCCACTTTGGGATGGGCCAGGGCCCAGTGCAACTTGTCGGGGGTGGCCATGACGATGCGCACCCCTTCCCGGAACGCCTGATCCACGCTGGCCTGTCCCTGGAACTCTTCGGTGACCCAGAGGATTCCGGCCTGATCCAGAAAGGCCTGCAGTTTTTCACGCTGGTCCTGTGCCAGAGCGACCAGAGGATAAATCAGCAGTGCCGTGGCTTTTGGATCATCGAGCAGGTTCTGCACAATGGCAGGCAGAAAGGCCCCCGTTTTTCCAGAGGCTGTGGGCGTGGTGATCACCACATGCTCACCCAGTCGCATGGCTTCATAACACGCGGCCTGGTGGGAATACACCTGCGGGTATTTGAAGCCTTTCTTCAGGGGAGCCGACCAGCCGAGCTGGTCCACGTCAACAAGCTCTGGGGGGTGCCCTTCTTCGGTGTAGAAGGCCCGGGCTTTGTTGCCGAGGAGGTCCTGAAGAAAAGGGGAGAGCGCAGACATCGGTCTTACAGTGTAAAACAAAAGCCCGATTCGGGGATGAACGTAAAATCACCTGTTTCATCTTCAGGGCAATGACGGCACAACAGGGTGGGATTTCAAAAGAGCGGATACAGGTTTTCCCTGTGCTTTGATCGAAACGATTCGGAGGGTTTTCCCTGATGGGGAGCTGAAAAAAACCAATTGTGGAGTACGTTTTCCCTGTAGTAAGATGAAGGACAACACATTTGAAAGCGTTTGCCCTCACAGGGAGGTGTTGGTGTTGTCTGAAAAAAGCCCCCCACCCAGCCTGGATTTTGAGCGGTTGCAGGCCTGGACGCACACCCATCTGGCTTCCATTCAGGCCACCATTCACCTGATGGGACCCCTTTCAGCCTCTCCCAGCCCAACACCTGCAACCCTGCACATCAAAATTCTTGGTGCCCCGGAAGTTTTCTGTCAGGGCCAGAAGGTGGATTTTCCCTATCAAAAGGTGCTGGAACTGCTGCTGTACCTGATCCATCATCCTGCAGCCACCCGTGAACAGCTGCTCAGTGACCTCTGGGATGGGAAGACTGCCGACAGTGTTTATACGGCCATCCGGCAACTGAGAAAGATCCTCAGGGACCTCTTCCCCCTCACCGAAGAGGGGGTGGTGAAAAAAGGCAGACACTACAGCCTCTCTTCGCAGATTCAGGTGGTGCTCGACAGCCACGACCTTGATGGGCCTGTCCTGACCACACAACAGATTGCCCCGCAATACCTCTGTGACCTGATGGATGGTCTGGATTCTGCCTGGATTGAGGAGCAACGCCTCATTTTCAACCGCCTTCTGCTGACCCGTCTGGTCCAGGAATTGCAGGTCTCGCAGGGAAGAACAGACCGCACCCTGGTCCTGCACCTGCTCAGGGTCACACAGGATGTGTTCGAGCCTGACCCCCTGCAGATGGTGCTCAGGCTCTCCAGAGAGCTTGGCCATGGTGGGATTCACCGCACCGCCCAGATGCTGCAACACGCCCTGACCGAAGGGAGCTGCACCCGTTTCTATGTGCTGCAACTGCGTGAACAGGCCGCAAAGCTGCTGGAGCAAGAAAGGCTCGCTCCGGCATGAGAGGCACCGCCCATCACCTGCCCAGATACCTCGATGATTTTATTGGACGCACTGCAGAACTCGGCCTGCTCTCTGAGGCCCTGCAGAAACACAGCCTGATCTCGGTGGTGGGGTTTGGTGGGGTGGGTAAAACCCGACTGGCCGTGGAATTCAGCCGCCAGCATGCTGAAAAGTTCCCACATGGGATTGCTTTTTTTGATGCCTACAGCAGCAGAAACACCAACGAATTCATCTCCCTGATCGCCAAGTCCTTCGACATCACAGACGTCAAGATCGAGAGGATCACCGAGTTTCTGGTGGAGTACTTCCAGCACAAACGGATGCTGCTGTTGCTGGACAACGTGGAACACCTCCCCGAAATTGGCATTTTCATTCGCACCCTGCTCACCGAGTGCCCCTCCCTGCACATCCTCGCCACCTCCCGTGAACGCCTGAAAATCCGTGGAGAATGTGTCTGCCAGATTCATCCGTTCAATTTTGACACCCTGGAAGAGGACCTTTTTCACAACGAGGCCATGCAGCTCTTTTACAGCCGGGCAAAGCTGGTGCGCCCGGACCTGATCCTCTCAGAAGAACACCAGAGCCTGATTTTTCAGATTTGCAGGCTGCTGGAAGGCATTCCCCTGTCCATCGAACTGGTGGCCAGTCAGGTGTACAGCCAGACCCTGCAACGCATCCTCCGGTTTCTGCAGGACAACCTGCTCCTGCCTGCTGCGCAGGGAGCCATCGACCTTGATCCCAGGCAGCGCAGCATCCGCAACCTGATCGACTGGAGTTACCAGTTGCTCACTCCAGAGCAGCGTCTGGTGTTCCGTCACCTCAGCTTCTTCAATGCCCGCTTTGATCTGGATGACGCCCTCCACATGTTGCAAACCCTGTTTCAGGAGCAGCAGATCGAGACGGACCCAGCAGGGGTGCTCACCAGCCTTCTCGAAAAAAACCTGCTGTACTCCAAAGTCGGAGGGGATGGCCGCAGCCTGCTGTTCTGCCTGGATGTGGTCAAAGCCTACGCCCGCAGCCTGATGGATGAAAGGGAGCAAAAACAGGTTCTGGCCTTCTACACCTCTTATTATCTGCAACGCATCCAGACCAACAAAGAGACCCCTTTTGATGTGCAGAGCGAGTATTTTCTGCGGCATTCCAGCAGCATCCACCAGGTCATCACTGCGCACCTGAAAGACAACCCCCTGCAATCTGCACGGCTGGTGTCCTACATCTGGAAGTACTGGCAGGCCTCACGCTACTTCTACCTGGGACTGGCTTACACAGATGCCCTCTTTGAAGCCTACCAGCAGGCAGGTCCACAGCAGAAGACCCATGAATTTGCTCTGTCCATTGTGAACACCCTGATCGGTGCAGCGTGGATTTCCAACGACAACTTTGATTTCGAGGGGAGCCGCTGTTATTTCACCCAGGCTTTAGAGGTGGCCCGCCACCACCAGAACCCGATGGGCATGGCCGGGGCCTACCAGGGTCTGGCCCACCTGTGCATGTTCTGGGGAGACCTCAGGCAGGCGGACTTTTTCACCCAGGAAGCGCAGGAGATCATTGGCCGGATTGGAGAGCCAGACCAGAAGTGCTGGATTCAGAGCCACCAGGGCAGGCTGCACTTCATCAAGGGCCAGTACCCAGAGGCTGAACACTGCTTTCTGGAATCCCAGAAAGGCTTTCAGGCCAGAGGCAACACCTGGGGCATGGCCTGGACTGAACTCCATCTGGCCGAATTGTACTTCGAGACCCTGCAACTGGACCGGGCCGAGGCCCTGCTGGAAGAGCAACTCCAGAACACCCAGCTTTCCTTTGAGGAGATGAACACCGTGCGCCTTCACCTGCTCTTGCTGGTCGCCAAATTGCAGGTGATTCAGGAACGTGTTGATCAGGCCCGAGACACCTTACACATCTGCCTGGACCACTTCTCGGACCGCAAGAAGGCCATCAAGGTGCAGGACCTGATCGGTGTGCAGATCCTGATCGAGGTGGAGTCCGGTCACCTCTCAGAAGCTGCCCGTCTGATTCAAGAAGTCATGACCAGCAAAACCCCTGTGGCAACCATCAACGCCCTGATCGACATCAACTGCTGTGCTGCCCGACTCGCAGTGCAGGAAGGACGCTTTCTGGAAGCCCGCAGGGCACACCAGACCTGCCTGGAGATCCATGAACGGTTTGAGTGGGCCATCAGTCCCAGAAGGCAGAAATTCTATGACGGCCTCGAAACGTCCCTGAACGCTCCGGTTTGAACTTTTGCCCTGGACCCGATCTGAAAAAGCCTGCAGCAGCACTTTTCAGGCTTTTTCAGACCTGCAGCTGTACCCTGAAAAGGATTCCACGGTTCAAACCATGTGCTGTTCAGCGCGGCTTTTTCGCACTTCAGGCGAAGGCTGAAGACGTTTCAGGTTCATAGAGCATCAGGTTCACAGAGAAGAGGTCATGAATGCGCAGAGTTCAATTCACCGCCCTCACCTTGCTCAGTGTGGGAATGCTGGCCTGTTCCAGCCAGACCCCACCTGCAGCCCAGCCCACCGTGCAGAAGCAAGCAGGAGAGGGCTTCTGGTCCACATCTGGAAGCAAGATCCTTGATGCCAACGGTCAGGTGGTTCGCATCACCGGCATCAACTGGTTCGGGTTTGAGACCGCCAATTACATGCCCCACGGATTGTGGAGCGTCAATTACAAGCAGGTTCTGGATCAGGTGAAATCCCTGGGTTTCACAGTCCTTCGCATCCCCTTTTCGAACGAGATGCTGGTGGGCCCCAAGATGCCCTCAGGCCTCAATGACTTTGCCAATCCCGAGCTGAAAGGCCTCAACAGCCTGCAGATTCTGGACAGAATCATCGAGTACTCCGGCACCATCGGCCTGAAGGTCTTTCTGGACCGCCACCGTCCGGAAGCGAGCGGGCAGTCTCACCTGTGGTACACCTCGACCACCCCGGAAAGCAAATGGATCGAGGACTGGAAGTTCCTTGCTGCAAGATACAAAGGCAACCCCACCGTGGTGGGCGCAGACCTCCACAACGAGCCGCACTCGGTGGACGGCACAGGCCTGAATTCCTGCTGGGGTTGCGGTGATCCCGCACAGGACTGGCGTCTGGCAGCAGAGAAGGCCGGAAACGCCATCCTCAGTGTCAATCCCGACTGGCTGATCATTGTGGAGGGGAACGAGTGCTGGGCCAGCGACGGCAGCGCAGTGAAACCCAGCCAGTGGAACCCCAACCCCAACATGAACTGCAATTGGTGGGGGGGCAACCTGATGGGGGCACAGAAGTACCCGGTCCGCTTATCAAAACCCAACAAACTGGTGTACTCCAGCCACGATTATGGAATGAGCGTCTACAACGGCCAGCCCTGGTTCACCGACCCCAGCTTCCCGGCCACCCTGGAGCCTCACTGGGACAAATACTGGGGATACCTGGTGAAAAACAACATCGCCCCGGTGATTGTCGGAGAGTTTGGCAGCACCCTGCAGGACTCCAAAGACCAGGTCTGGCTCCCCAGTTTGCTCAAGTACCTCGAAAAGATCGGGGCAAGCTGGACCTACTGGTCCCTGAACCCCAACTCTGGAGACACCAAAGGCATCCTGCTGGACGACTGGCAAACGGTCGATCATGTGCGCTACGACGTGGTGAAGCCCTACCTTGTGCCCCTTTCTGGAGGGACCACCAACAAAGCGCCCACTGTCTCGATCACCAGTCCGACCAGTGGACAGAACTTCGCCACGGGAGTCACCATTTCTGTGAAGGGCACTGCCAGTGACCCCGACGGAACAGTCTCCAAAGTGGACCTTTATGTGGATGGGGTCCTCAAGAACACAGACACCACTGCACCCTATGAATTCAGTGTTGCAGGGCTGGCCAGTGGTGCTCACACCATCAAACTGATGGCCACAGACAACAAAGGGGCAACAGCAGAAGCCACACAGAGCATCACGGTGGGTTCTGCGCCCAATGATCCACCTGCTCTGACGGTTTCCAGCCCAATAGAGGGCCAGACGTTCACTGCTGGAACCACAGTCAATGTCGCTGCCACAGCCACAGACAGCGATGGTGTCTCCAAAGTGGACTTCTATATGGATGGCATTCTCAAACTCTCGGATACCACTTCCCCGTACAGCTACAGTGCAACAGGCCTCACCTCTGGAGCCCACAGCATCAAGGTGGTTGCCACAGACACCAAAGGGGCGTCCAGCACCATCACCCGAAACATCACTGTGGGAGGCGCACCATCTGCCTGCAAGGTGGTCTACAGCAAACAGAACGACTGGGGAAGCGGTGCAACCATCAGCATCGACATCACCAACACCTCCAGTACCCCAGTGAATGGCTGGACCCTCAGTTTCAACTTCTCTGGCAACCAACAGATCAGCCAGAGCTGGAACAGCACCTATATCCAGAGTGGTCAGACCGTCACCCTGAAGAACCTGAATTACAATGCCACGCTGGCTGCAGGAGCCACCACCAACCTGGGCTTCAACCTCACTTACAGTGGCACCAACAGCAATCCGGTCAGCTTCAAGCTCAATGGCAACACTTGCCAGTGACAGAAGTTGACGGTTTACAGTAGACAGTTCACAGTGTGCAGAAAAGGTCCTGTATCAGTAAGCCAGATCAGGGAGGATGTGCCAGACAGTGCATCCTCCGTTTGTCTTAGGGGTAGAGGAGGGGAGATCCGTCACATCCACTATTTTTGTACTGAGTACAGAGTTTTTATGGATGGGTTTTGCGTCTCGAAAAACCCCGTGCAGCACGCCAGAGATCAGGTCCTTCAAACCCTCCTTCCCGGGGTGTTGACACATCTGCAAATCCGTAGTATTCTTTTCTTCGCCCGAGAGGAAGCAGCAATGCAG
>NZ_BJXB01000034.1 GCF_007990775.1 Deinococcus cellulosilyticus NBRC 106333 = KACC 11606
GCTCGGGCAATCGCCACCCGTTGCTGCTGGCCCCCGGAGAGTTGTGCAGGGTACTTCAACGCTTGCTCTCTGATCCCCACCCGGTCCAGCAACTCATACGCTTTGCTCTCTGCCTTTGCTTTGTCCCACTTGCGTACCCTCATCGGGGCCAGCGTGATGTTCTGCAAGACGGTGAGGTGCGGGAACAGGTTGAACTGCTGGAACACCATTCCCACTTCCCTTCTGATCTGGTCGATGTTCTTCACGTCGTTGTTCAGCTCAATCCCGTCCACCACGATCTTGCCGCTCTGGTGCTGCTCCAGGTGGTTGATGGTGCGAATGAACGTGCTCTTGCCACTTCCACTGGGGCCGATGATGACGACAACCTCGCCCTGTTTGACCTGAATGCTGACGTCTCTGAGGGCGTGGTAACTGCCGTAGTGTTTGTTGACCTTGTCGGCAATGATGATGTCTTTCGCGTTTTGCAGCCGTGCAGGATACTGGTAACCCATGCTGGTTATTGTATACAGATTCTGCCCTGCAGGCCGCAGCCTGAAATTTGGACCCGATTCATGGATGCGCAATTTTGCCTAGTGAAAGACCCGGCGTGTTATACCTCATACCATGAAAATTGAATCCGCCACCCTGCAGCTCATTGAGCTTCCCCTCAAGTTTCGCTTTGAGACCTCTTTCGGTGTGCAGACCAAACGCACCATTCTGGTCCTGACCCTGAGAGGAGAGGGCAAAGAAGGGTACGGCGAGAGCGTCATGGAGATGCTGCCCCTCTACCGTGAGGAAACCACCCCGGGCGCAGAGTACCTGCTGAAAGACGTGCTGCTTCCCAGGGTGCTGGGCAAGACCTTCAACAACCCCCAGGAACTCGGACAGGTGATTGCTCCATTCAGAGGAAACCGCATGGCCAAAGCTGTACTGGAAATGGCCTTCTGGGACCTGTGGGCCAGAAGCCTGAACGTTTCCCTGTCCCACCTGATCGGAGGGGTGCGCAAGGAAGTGACGGTCGGGGTGTCTCTGGGCATTCAGCCCACCGTCGATGACACCGTGCGTGCTGTTGAAAAACACGTGATGCAGGGGTACAGGCGCATCAAACTCAAAATCAAACCCGGCTGGGACCTGAACATCGTCAAAGACACCCGTGCAGAGTTCCCGGACATCACCCTCACTGTGGATGCCAACAGTGCCTACAGCATGGCCGATGTGCGCACCTTCCAGAAGCTTGATGAATACCAGCTGGATTACATCGAGCAACCCCTCCCCTACGAAGACTTGCACGATCACGCCAAACTGCAGAAACTGATCCAGACCCCTTTGTGCCTGGACGAAAGCATTCTCAGTGCTGAGGACACCCGCAAGGCGCTGGAAAACCATGCGGGTCGGGTGATCAACCTGAAACCTGCCCGTGTGGGTGGGGTCAGCGAAAGCCTGAAGATTCATACGGTGTCCCAGTCTTTTGGCATTCCCCTGTGGATGGGTGGGATGCTGGAGGCCGGAGTGGGGCGTGCGTTCAACATCCACATTTCCAGCCTTCCCGGTTTCACCAAGCCCGGAGACACCTCCAGTGCAAGCCGCTACTGGGAAACCGACATCATCAATGAGCCTCTGGAGGCCGTGGATGGCCTGATGCCTGTTCCCACCGGTCCTGGCATTGGGGTCACCCTGAATCAGGACTTCCTGAACACCATCACCCTGCGCAAACATGAGGTCAGGGCATGATCGAAATCCGTGAACTCCGGGACCACACCGGAGTGACCCGCATCCAGGAGTTGCAGGCCCTGGTGTGGGGCCGCAGTGAACTGGATATTGTTCCGCAAGGGCTCACTGTGGCTTTCATGTACCAGGGGGGTCTGGTGGCCGGGGCCTTTGATGGCGACCTGATGATCGGATTTGTGATGGGCATTCCTACAGCCGACCCCGAGAAGCAGCATTCCCACATGCTCGGGGTGATCCCCGAGTACCGTGGGACGGATGTGGCGGTGCGGCTCAAACGGTTTCAGCGGGACTGGTGCCTGTCCAGAGGCATTGAACGTGTGGTGTGGAGTTTTGATCCCATGCGCTCGGTGAATGCCAACTTCAACCTGCGCAAGCTCGGGGCGGTGGTCCGGGAGTACCATCCCAACCTCTATGGCCAGATGAGCGGGGTGAATGCGGGGGTGGACAGCGACCGGGTGATTGCCGAATGGAACCTGCTTGCCCCCCAGGTGTACGAACGGATTTATGCACCTCCAGTCACACCAGGCATTCAGCACCTGAATTGCATCAATTCTGGTCTGGAGAACCATCTGGATCTGCAGGAAGACACCCTGGTGTACCGGCTCCCAGAAGATTTCGGTGCCCTGGTCAGGGAGGATCTGGAAGGTGCCCGGGCCTGGCGGGCAGCAGGCAGAGAAGCCCTGATGCATTACCTGAAACAGGGGTACTTCCTTTCGGATTTTGTGCGGCAGGGTGGAAACTTCTACGTGCTGAAGCGGGAGGGATGAATTCCTTAAGATCTGTGGCGAAAAGATGCTGAAAAGGTAAAGCCTTCACTGTCTACATGGGTCTTCTCAGGTATTACAGTAAGGACAGATGGAAAGACCCATAGAGCAACTCCTCCTTGAATACCAGGACTACGTGCTGGCCTACCGCCTGAAACGCCTGGTGGGGGGGAAGCTCGGGCCGAAAACGGGCAAGCTCTCTTTGCAGGAATACGCCAGAATTCGCCTCAGGCGCATGGAGCTTGCCCGCAAACTGGTCAGCACAGGCATGGAGCCCGGAGAGCTCTCTGAACTGGATGACCTGACCGACCAGATGAATTACGGCTTCTGGTACAACCCCAGGTACGTCAGTGAGTTCCTGCATGCGGTGCTTTTCGCAGGTCGGGATGCCCTCTTTTTTGAGGAGGAGGGTTTTCTGAAACTCCTCACCCCGGCTGAACTGCAGCGTCTGGGCGGTGGGACCAGAGAGCTATACAACAAATACTCGGCCTGTTTCCGTCTGGCCACGCCCGGTGTCAATCCAGAAGTGCTGGAGCGCATTTACGAGGTCATCGAAAAATCTCACGTTCCTCTGTTTATTGATGAATTACAATAGTCATCGGTCAGTCCAACACTTTTGTGTCAGAAAAAACCATTATAATGGGGTCAACCCATTGTGAATACATGTCAAACCCGGGAATGAGTCCCGTGTCAGGTGGTCGCATGCCGCGTAAGAAAAGCACAACCCAAACTGCAGAGGTGGATGGCCAGACGGTCGAAATCCAGCCTTCTGCCGATGAATCCGCTTTGCATACCCTCGTTTCGCCCGACGTCGCGCTCTCTGCAGACCTGAATCATGTGGCTTCCACAAAAACCAGCAGAAAAAGCACTGCACGCTCCTCTGCGGCCAAAAGCAAAAAAGCTGTTGAAGAGGTGCTGCCCGAAGCCAGCCCAGAAGCCACCCAGCCCTCTGTGCCGGTGGCAGAGGCTGAACCTGCAGCAGACGAAGTGGCGCTCGACATTGACGCTCCACCCGATGCACCCCTGCCCGCCGAATTGAAGAACTATGTCACGCCCATCAAGACCAGCAAAAATGGCAGGCAGCTTGATCCGCTGAAATTGCCCTTGCTGGATTACCGTCCAGCCTACCTCTCTCCAGAAGAGAAAGTGCATGTGCTCCTGACCGGGCTGCACATGTTCTCGGAACAGCAACCTCTGCTGGACAACATCGGCTGCCGCATCATTCGCACGGTGCAATACCACCTGTCGAGCCCCCTCAGCGAGTACATCTTCACAGAAGGCATGCGACCCCAGGCTTCCGGTGAACTGCTGATCACCAGCAGGCGTCTGGTCTTCAACAGTGTCTCCTCGTTTCTGACCGTGAAATGGGAGGAACTCGAGAGCGTGGACTCCTTCGCCAACGCCCTCAGGCTCAACATCCGCCACCTGAGGCATGGTCTGGTCTTCAGCATGCAGGACCGCCTGCAGATCGATCAGGCGAGTTTGACGCTGTCGCATTATTTGAACCAGTAAATCCAGGGAGTCACTGAAGGGCGAGGCACCCCTCGCCCTTACATCTTTCTTGATCTGGGTTTTGTCTTGCATAGGAGTCTTGCACTGAATCGCCCCTGAGCCATTACACTGCCTGATATGCGGGAACTCAACCCTGTTTTGCAGACTTTCAGAGACAGCCCTTTCACCCAGATGACCCTCCGTGCCATGGATCTTGGTGCAGTGAATCTGGGGCAGGGTTTCCCAGACCATGCTCCTCCAGCTTTCGTGCAGGAGGCCCTGAGGGAATCTTTTTCTGGGCCTCAACAATATGCACCTGTTGCAGGATTGATGACCCTGAGGGAAGAACTGGCCCAGGATGCAGAAAAACGTCTGGGTCTGAAACTGAATCCTGCCACCGAGGTCACCATCACTGCAGGCGCAACAGAGGCAGTGCAGGGAGCACTTCAGGGCATTTTGCAGCAGGGCGACGAAGTGATCGTTCTGGAGCCCACCTACGACATGTATGCCCCCCAGGTGAAGCTCGCTGGAGGCATTCCCGTTTTCGTGGCCCTGAGATTTGAAGGTGGCTATCAACTGGATGTGGATGCACTGAAAGCAGCCATCACGGAAAAAACCAGGGTCATCATCCTGAACACCCCTCACAATCCCACAGGGAAGGTGTTCACCAGAGCAGAGTTGCAGGCCATTGCAGACCTGGCCTTGGTGCATGACCTGTATGTGATTTCAGATGAGGTCTATGACCGACTGACTTTTGAAGTGGAGCACCTGTGCATTCACACGCTGGAAGGGATGCAGGAGCGGACCATCACTGTGGGCAGTGCAGGCAAGACTTTTGCGGTGACAGGCTGGAGGGTGGGATGGGCCTTTGCCAGCGAAAGGCTTACAAAAGCCCTCAGGGGTGTGCACCAGTGGGTCTCTTTCTGTGCTCCCAGTCCTTTGCAACATGCCACCATGCTGGCCCTGAAGACTGCACAGACCTTTGACTATTCTGGGAGCGTTCAACAGGGCTACATCCAGAAGCGGGATTTCCTGAGTGCTTCCCTGAAAGACGCTGGTTTTCCGGTCTACCAGCCTGAGGGAGGTTACTTTGTGGTGGCCGATGTCTCCCATCTGGGTCTGAGCGAGCAGGCCGCATGTGACTGGATGCTCACAGAAGTTGGGGTGGCTTCCATTCCGATGGGGGTCTTTTACAATCAGGGGGGCAGTCCATTTGCAGGCCTGAGGTTTGCCTTCTGTAAGGGGCAAGAGACCCTGGAGCAGGCCGCAGAGCGATTGTATGCTGGATGCAAAGTCCTGTGATTTGCACGTTCTTGCAGGCTTGACCTTCAAAATTCCGTTCGATTCTTTTCAGAGTCATGCAAAAAACGTATGTACTCTGAGAGTAACAGTGTCAAATCGAGCATTTCACCTTTTCCCCTCATGCAATGGAGGGGTATGCTATAAGACGTTATGAAGTCAGCCGAGAGCACGATCATGTACGGAGGCAGCGCCAGTTTTCTGGAAGCCCTGTACGAAGATTATCTGGGTGACCCCTCTTCGGTAGCGCCTGAGTGGCGCCGTTTTTTTGAGGGAAATGGTGCACCCACCGACACCCCCCACTCTCCAGTGCAGCAAGCCTTCCTGACCCTCGGTCAGAAGCCCCTCTTGCGGTTCACTGGGCTCAATGGTCACACTGCCGTGGCGACCAAAGAAGGCAAGGCCAACACCGGCATCTCTGCCTACATTGCTGCATACCGCCTGCTGGGCCACCTGCGAGCGAAAATCAATCCCCTCGACCTGCGCAAGGAAGAGGACGTTCCCGAGCTGTCTCTCACCTTCTACGGGCTGACCGATGCAGACCTGTCTTCCCATGTGGAAGATGGTGGTTTCAAGGGCACCCTCGCAGAGGTCCGGGAACAACTGCTGAAAACCTACTGTGGTTCCATCGGGTACGAGTATGTGTACATTCCTTCCGAAGAACGCCAGTGGCTGCAAAAGCGTATTGAGGGCACCCAGGGCCGTTTCAACTTCAGTCCTGAGGCCAGAAAGCGCATCCTGCGCAAACTGACCAGTGCTGAGGGTCTGGAGCGTTACCTGCATGTGCGTTACGTGGGGCAGAAACGCTTCTCCCTGGAAGGCACCGAAACCCTGATCCCCATGCTGGACAGCATCGTGCTGCGTGCAGGCAAACTGGGCGTCAAGGACGTGGTGGTCGGGATGGCCCACCGTGGCCGTCTGAACGTGCTGATCAACATTTTCGGCAAGAAACCCAGCGACCTGTTCGCTGAATTCGATGGCAAGAAGACCTTCTCCAGCGATTTTGCCGGAGACGTGAAATACCACATGGGCTTCTCTTCTGACGTGCAGACCGAGGGTGGCCCTGTGCACCTTGCGCTGGCCTTCAACCCCTCTCACCTGGAAATCGTGAACCCTGTGGTGGCCGGATCGGTCCGTGCCCGTCAGGCCCGCCTCGGTGACGTGGAAGGCCGCTCCACTGTGCTCCCCATTGTGCTGCACGGTGACGCAGCTGTGGCCGGTCAGGGCGTGGTCGCTGAGACCCTTAACCTTGCTGGCATTCGTGGTTTTGCTGTGGGTGGGACCCTGCACATCGTGGTGAACAACCAGGTGGGCTTCACCATCTCTGACCTCAGGGATGCCCGCACCAGCCGTTACTGCACCGATGTGGCCAAGATGATCGACGCTCCGGTGTTCCACGTGAACGCGGATGATCCTGAAGCCTGCGTGTGGGCCGCTGAACTGGCCCTGGACTACCGCCAGACCTTCCACAAGGATGTGTTCATCGACCTGATCGGTTACCGCAAACTCGGGCACAACGAGAGCGACGACCCCAGCATGACCCAGCCCATGATGTACCGCAAGATCCAGGCCCACCCTGGAACCCGCGCACTGTACGGACAGACACTGGCAAAAGAAGGCATCATCGCTGAAAGCGACGCCAACACCTACGTTGAAGAGTACCGGGCTGCGCTGGAAAAAGGCGACACCGTTGCCGATGCTGTTGAAACCGACTTCAATGCCGAGCGCTCAAAAGCCTGGAAATCCGTCCTGGGCACCCACTGGACGGCAGAAGCCAACACAGCTGTGGACCCTGAGACCCTCAAAAAGGTCGGTTACGCCATCACCACCATCCCCGACAGCTTCAAGCTGCACCGTGGGGTCGAGCGTGTCGCCAAAGCCCGCCGGGACATGATCGACGGCAAACAACCCCTGGACTGGGGCATGGCCGAAAACCTCGCTTACGGCACCCTGCTGAACGAGGGCTACAATGTGCGCCTGTGCGGTGAGGACGCTGGACGCGGAACCTTCACCCACCGCCATGCCGTGTGGCACAACCAGCTCACCGAGGACATCCCCGAAGGCGAAGAGTACCTGACCCTCGCCCACGTGTCCGAAAACCAGGGCCGTGTGGAAGTCATCGACTCCACCCTCTCTGAAGAAGCGGTCCTGGCCTACGAGTACGGTTATGCTGCCACCGATCCTTCCACCCTGGTCCTCTGGGAAGCCCAGTTCGGAGACTTTGCCAACTGCGCCCAGCCCGTGATTGACCAGTTCATCTCCTCCAGCGAAGCCAAATGGGGCCGTCTGGCAGGACTGGTGATGCTGCTCCCCCACGGTTACGAAGGACAGGGTCCCGAGCACTCCAGCGCCCGTCTGGAACGCTTCATGCAGCTCACCGCCCAGGACAACATTCAGGTGGTGGTGCCCTCCACCCCTGCGCAGGTCTTCCACATGCTGCGCCGCCAGATCATCCGCAATTACCGCAAACCGCTGATTGTGATGACCGGAAAGAGCCTTCTGAGAAACCCCCTGTGTGTGTCCCCTCTGGAAGACCTCACAAACGGCAAGTTCCAGGAGATCATTCCTGACACTGCTGCTGTCAGAGAAGACGTCAACCGTGTGGTGCTGTGCTCCGGCAAACTGTACTGGGAACTCTTCAAAGCCCGTGAAGAAGCAGGCCTGAAGAATGTCGCCATCGTGCGCATCGAGCAGCTCTACCCCTTTGCACATGACCAGCTGAAGGCCATTCTTGAGCAGTACCCGAATGCCGAAGTGGTGTGGGCCCAGGAAGAACCCCGCAACATGGGGGCATGGATGTTCGTGCGTGAAGACATCGAACAGAGCATGCAAGGTGGTCAGACCCTGAAGGACGCCACCCGTCCCCGCAGTGCAAGCCCTGCAGTGGGTTACACCAGCAAGCACAACCAGGAGCAGCAGGACGTGATCCAGCGCGCCCTGGGATTAAAATAAGCATCAGGCCCCGGAGCAGTGGGAAACCACTGCTCTCTTTATGCCGCACCCTGCAGGTGCAGACCAGACCCCACACAGGGTATGATCCTGAAGGAGACCCAGACACATGATTGTTGACGTAAAAGTTCCCGTATTCTCAGAGTCCGTGAGCGAAGGCACCCTGCTGGGGTGGAAGAAACAAAAAGGTCAGGCCGTGGCCAAGGGCGACGTGCTGATCGAAATCGAGACCGACAAGGTGGTTCTGGAAGTGTACGCCCAGGAGTCTGGCGTGCTCACCGAAACCTTTAAGAATGAAGGGGACACCGTCACCAGTGAAGAAGTGATCGCAAAAGTCGACACGGCTGCCACTGCCGGTGCGGGATCTGCTCCTGCTGCAACCCCTGCAGCCCCCGAAGAACCCAAAAAAGACAGCGCCAAGGCCGAGCTGCCCCAGGGTCCCACCCAGGTCCACTCCACCAGTGGCGACCTCTCCCCTGCCGTGCGCAAGCTCGTGGCCGAGAGCGGCGTGAACCCCGCAGAAGTACAGGCCACCGGACCCAAAGGCAACATCACCAAGGGTGACGTGCTGACCCACATCCAGACCGGCGGAAGCAAACCCGCCGCTGTGGCTCCTCAGGTCGAGATTCCCGCAGGTGCACGTCCTGAGCAGCGCGTGCCCATGACCCGCATCCGCCAGACCATCTCCAAACGTCTGAAGGAAGTGCAGAACACCGCCGCCATCCTGACCACCTTCAACGAAGTGGACATGAAACCCATCATGGACCTGCGCAAGAAGTACCAGGATGAGTTCGTCAAGAAGCACGGCATCAAACTTGGCTTCATGAGCTTCTTCGTGCGTGCCGCCACCGAGGCCCTCAAGCAGTACCCCATCATCAATGCCAGTGTGGACGGAAATGACATCATCTACCACGGGTACTACGACATCGGCATTGCCGTGGCCAGTGAGCGCGGTCTGGTGGTGCCCATCCTGCGCAACACCGACCAGTCCACCCTCGCCGACATCGAGAAGCAGATCGGTGAATACGCCCAGAAAGCCAAGAACGGCAAACTGGGTCTCGAAGACATGACCGGAGGCACCTTCTCCATCACCAACGGGGGAACCTTCGGCAGCATGATGAGCACCCCCATCCTGAACGCCCCCCAGAGCGCCATTCTGGGCATGCACAACATCATCGAGCGCCCCGTGGCCGAAAACGGTCAGGTGGTCATTCGCCCCATGATGTACATCGCCATGAGTTACGACCACCGCATCATCGACGGACGCGAAGCCGTGCTGTTCCTGGTCACCATCAAGAAACTGCTGGAAGACCCTGCCCGTCTGCTGCTGGATCTGTAATCACAATACGTAGGGGCGCAGCGTGCTGCGCCCTTGCAGACCCTGAGGGCGCAGCACGCTGCGCCCCTACGCCTGAAAGGAAGAACCATGTCCGAATACGATGTTTTGGTGATCGGTGGTGGCCCCGGTGGTTACGTGGCGGCCATTCGCGCTGCCCAATTGGGCTTCAAGGTGGCCTGTGTGGACGCTTTCAGCAACAAGGAAGGCAAGCAGTCCCTGGGCGGAACCTGCCTGAACGTGGGATGCATTCCCTCCAAGGCCCTGCTGGACTCCACCCACAAACTGGAAGCCGTGCAGCATGAATATGCAGACCACGGCATCGAGGTTTCAGGGGTCAAACTGGACCTCGCGAAACTGATGGCCCGCAAAGACGGCATCGTCAAGCAACTGACCGGCGGCATCCAGATGCTGTTCAAGAAGAACAAGGTCACCGCCTACCACGGGTACGGCACCCTGGACCGCAAGGAAGGCGAACAGTGGGTTGTGAAGGTGGGCGAAGAGGAACTGAAGGCCAAGCATGTGATTCTGGCCACCGGTTCCAAACCCCGCGAACTGCCTTTCTTCAAGTTTGGTGGCAACATCCTGGACAATGTCGGGGCACTCAGCCTCGATCAGGTGCCTGCAAAACTCGGTGTGATTGGTGCAGGGGTGATCGGTCTGGAACTCGGCAGCGTGTGGCGCCGCATGGGTTCAGAAGTGACTGCGCTCGAAGCGGGCGGCTTCCTGGAAATTGCCGATGAAGGCATTGCCAAAGAAGCCCTCCGTCACTTCCAAAAGCAGGGCATGAAGATCATCCTGAACGTCAAGATCTCCAAAGTGGAAGACCTGGGCGACAGAGTCGTGGTGACCTACACCGATCCCAGTGGAGAGCAGACCTACGAATGCGACAAACTGATCGCCTCTGTGGGCCGCATCCCCAACACCGACAACCTCGGGGCTGAAAAAGTAGGGCTGGAACTTACCGAACGGGGCTTCATCAAGATCGACGAGCACTACCACACCAACCTGAAGGGCGTGTACGCCATCGGGGACGTGGTCGGTGGCCTGATGCTGGCCCACAAGGCCGAAGATGAAGGTGTCGCCTGCGCCGAACTGATCGCCGGTCAGGCCGGACACGTGAATTACGACTGCGTTCCCAGCGTGATTTACACCAGCCCTGAAATTGCCTGGGTGGGACCCACCGAGAAGCAACTGAAAGACAAAGGTGTGGAGTACAAAGCAGGCACCTTCAAATTCATTGCCAACGGTCGCGCTCTGGCCCATGACGACACCCGTGGCTTCGTGAAGATCATTGCCGACGCCAAAACCGATCGCCTGATCGCCGCCCACATGATTGGCCCCAGCGTGTCTGAGCTGATCGCTGAAGTGGTCACCGTGATGGAATTCGGTGGAAGCGCCGAAGATCTGGCCCGCACCGTGCACGCCCACCCCACCCTCTCCGAAGTGGTGAAGGAAGCAGCGATGGGTGTGGACAAACGCATGATCCACAGCTGAGATTGTTCTACAGGAACTTGTAGGGGCGCAGCGTGAAAGGGAACCAGCATGTGGTTCCCTGCTCTGAACCAGAGAGCGTGCTGCGCCCTTTTCATTGACTCTGAGATGGGCTTAAAGGTCGAGGTATGCCTCACCCCTGCAATGAGCCACATTCACATCCACTGGTCCACCTGCTCCCCATCGATCCAGACCACAAACCCGACCAGATGCTCATTCTGGTGCCTTGATCCTGCAATGTAATACCGAATGCCTCCAGTTTCCTGTACCGCATGGAATTGGGAGGTTCCCGGGATCTGGGGCAGGTCATAGGTGATTTCGATGCGCATTTCCCGACCTGTCTGCAGGTCGTATTTTCGGTCCAGAGGCTCAAGTGCAATATATATCGTCCTGTCTGCATGGTTCTGGATGAAAATTTCTTCCCGGTACAGGTCTTTCATGGCCTCAGGGTACAGGAAAAGAGGGAAAGACAGGGTGTGACTGCCCCTTGCTCTGGCCGAGAGTTTCAGGCCATAAAATAGAGCAAAAACCAATCCGTTTCCCAGGAGGACCCCATGCCCAGCGACAACCCCATTCTGGCCCCCCATGTTCCTGACACCCGCATTCACATGACTTTTGCTCCGGGCAAGAAAGGAAAGGGAACATGGTCTGGTACAGTGCACAATCGGGATTTGCAGACCGACCTGATGCGCCTGCGAGACACTTACGGCACCACCCACCTGATCACCCTGGTGGAGGATTTTGAGCTGGCAGACCTGCAGATTCCCCACCTGCGCAAAGAAACCCTGAGCCTGGGGATGGAGCATCTGCATTTTCCGATCACAGATTTGAGTGTTCCAGATGATCTGGATGCATTTGAGGGCTTTGTGGAGGAGTTAAAAACCACCTATCAGTCTGGAGCCACCTTCACCATTCATTGCGTGGGCGGACTGGGGCGTACAGGGCTTCTGGCAGCCATCTTGCTTCAGGAACTCCATGGGTACAGTCCTGAGGATTCAGTGGTTGCTGTCAGAGCAGCACGCAATGGCACCATCCAGACCAAAGAACAGGAACAATTTGTGCTGGGGTGGAGGAAGTAAATCATAACCAAACAGGGCGCAGCACGCTGCGCCCCTACAAATGACCAGAGGTCAGATCTTCTGGCGTTCGTTTTCGCCTGCGTGATCGTGGTTGCCAGTGACAGCAGTCTTGATGAAACTGTAGGCCTGCACAATCTTGCTGCTGGGGCTGTCCCAGTATTCAGCGCTGTCGGCTTCGACTTTGATGACCACAATGTCGGGATCATCTTTGCCATCAGGGAAGAAAGCGGCATTGATGGGGTTCCAGAGTTCTTCAATCTTTTCTCTGTCGTTCAGCAGCTGTGCCCGGCCTGATATGCTCACAAAGCTGTTCTTGCCAGGATGGCTGTAGGCCAGATTGACTTTCGGGAAGTTCAGCAGATCACTGATCTTGCCGGATTTTTTGCTGGTCAGGAAGTACAGGGTCCCGTCAAATTCGGCTTCCTGGGTGGCCATGGGGCGGCTGTACAGCTCTCCCCCTTCGTGCTGGGTGGTGAGCATGGCGATGCGGATGTCTTTTAAGAGGGAATGGATTTTGGCAAGAAATTCCTGATGGGCAGTGTTTTTGGGATCAGACATGAAAGCCTCCTTTGCATGGGATGGTGCATGCTTTTGCCTGTCCATCTTAAGTCGCCTTTCTGTGTGGGTATGTATGTTTTTTTGCAGGTGAAATGTGATCTGCGAGGGGTTGGTGCCCTGAGGTGCAGGCTGCATGCCCTCGGGTTGCCACCTGCTGGAATGTTAAATCATGATGCCACACAAATCCCGTAAGCTCTACCGGGATTTTGATGATTTGGTTTCCTGAACGCTGTTTTTGGATTGAGCAGTGCTTCCATTCAATCTTCAAAATTATTAATCGCTGTTAATAAACCACCTTAAGGTTCCTGCGACGACCCTCTTTGTACACTGACCTCACTTCAAGTTCTCATGGAGGAACGATGAAAACACTCACAGCTCTGTGGGCAGTCCCCGTTTTGCTCGTTGCGGCCACAACCAGCCCTCTGGTGGTCAAGAGCAGCACCTACCTGGTGACGACCCAGACCAAAGACGGCAAAGTGATCGAGAACCGCAAGCTCAACCCCACTTCAGTGAAACCAAAAGACCTGCTGGTCCTTTCCACTGCAGTGCAGAACGTGACCCAGAAAGCCCTGAGCAATGTTTCCATTGTTCAACCCATTCCAGAGCAAACCCAGTTCATCGCCAATTCTGCAACAGATCTTCAGGCCGCAGAACTTCAGTACAGTGCCGACGGTGGCAAGAGCTTCGCAAAAGAGCCCCTCAAGAAAACCATCACGGTTGAAGAGAACGGCAAGAAATTCGCAAAAGAAGTCACCATCCCCCCCCAGCAATACACCCACGTCAAGTGGGTTCTCAAAAGCCTCCCCTCCGAAGCCTCCCAGACGCTCGAAGTTCGCGTCAACGTCCGATAAGGTGACCCATGAATAAGAAACTGCTGCTCTCCACTGCTCTCCTCCTCGCCGCCGCAGCGCAGGCCAAAGGCACACTCGCTGGAACCGAGATTCGCAACGTTGCCTCTGCCAGCTACATTGATGATCAGGGCCGTGCCCAGTCCACCGTTTCCAATCAGGTGATCACCGTCGTTCAGGAACTGCCTTCTTTCAGCATCACCCCGGATGAGGCTTCTGCCGGAACTGCTCCTGCCCAGCAGAAGAGCGCCCTGGCTGGACAGGAAGTGTACTTCCCCTACACCGTCACCAACACCGGTAACGCCAACATCTCCGTGTCCTTCAGCCTGAACGACCTGACTGGAGACAGCGGCAACTTCTCTGCCAAAAAACTCTACATCGACGCCAACCAGAACGGTCTGGTGGACAGTGGTGAAACCGAAATCACCTCTTCCTCCATCAGCCTTGCACCTGATGAAGTGGTGAAACTGGTCGCCGCTGTGACCACCCCCGGCACCCTGACCAACAACAACACCGTTGATCTGAACCTGGTCGGCACCGGAAGCACCGCCACCTCTGGCTCTTTCGCTGAAGCTGGAACGGGAACCACCCTCAACAACACTGCCCGTGTGAATGTCACCACCAAGGCTGTGCTGACCCTCAACAAGACCGCCAGTGGTCCTGCCTCCATCAAAGAAGGCGACACCATCGTCTACACCCTGAAAGGCACCAACAACGGCGGCAGCGCTGCAAGCTCTGTTTCCAATGTGGTTCTGACCAAAAACGGCATCTTCGTGTCTGACACCCTGCCTGCCAACACCGTGCTGGACACCACCTACACCCCCAACGCCAGCGCAGGTGCCGGGACCGTCAGCGTGTACTACTACGTGGGCAGTGCCTGGACCACCACGGCCTCTGCCAGTGCCACCCGCATTGGTCTCCTGATCGAGAACCCCAACCACGCGACCTCCAGGGCCTTCTTCCCCCAGACCGCCCAGTACTCCCTGGATTTCCGTGTGACCGTGACCGACGGCAACGCCAACACCGCCATCCCTGCCAACACCAGCATCAACAACACCGCCACCCTGACCGTGGACACCGATGGGGACGGCACCGCTGAAAACTCCACCTCCAACCAGACCACCAACACCATCTCCACCATCTATGCCATCGCAGCAGGTAAGGACAATGGAAGCGGCAAGGCCACCGACGGTCTGACGGGCGACAGCATCACCGCCTCTGGCACCGTGTACCAGGGCAGTGTGCTGACCTTCAATGTGAAAGTCACCAACAACAGTAACGTCTCTGACAGCTTCACCCTCGCCACCTCCAGCCTGTCTGATCTGCAGAACTGCCTGCTGTTCTACCCTGACGGCATCACCCCCATGCCTTCCACCTTCGGTCCTCTGGCCAGCGGTGCAACCCAGGACATCGTGGTGAAGTGCCAGGTGCCCACCACCGCAACTGTTGGCAACACTCCCAGCGTGAAACTGACCGCCACCAGTGTGGGCAACCCCACCGGAAACGACGCCACCCTGAATGACGGTGTGGACTCGGTGACCCTTCAAGGCACCGCCATCCAGTCCGGTTACGGTCTTGATGCAGATGCCACCCCTGCCACTGCTGATGCTGATCCTGCCAACGACACTGCGCCTGGCCAGAACACCAACCCCGGCACCAGCGTGACCTACGGTTTCACCGTCACCAACAACGGCCAGCAGAACGACGCCTACAACCTCACCCCCAACCTCTCCGGTTTCCCCGGTTACACCGCCACCGTCTACCAGTGGAACGACGCCGACAACGACGGTGTGGTTGATGCAGGTGAAGTGGGCGTGGCTGTGAACTCCACCCCCCTGATGGGCCCTGGAACCACCACCAAGTACGTGGTTGTGCTGACTCCTCCTTACGGCGACGTGCCCGGTGTGGACAACATCCCTGTGACCGTCACCAGCACCAACACCCCCACCCTGTCCGACACCATGACCTTCCCTGTGAATGTGAACGCCGTGAACAGTGTGCAGATGCTGCCTGACCGCAGCGGAACCGTGGGTGCTCCTGGCACCATCGAGTACACCCACACCGTCACCAACACCGGCAACGCTCCTGCCATCATCGATCTGGCTTCCATGACCAGCACCAAGGGCTTCACCTACCTGATCTCCACCGATGGCGGCGCTTCCTTCGCTGTGAACCCTGATTCCTTCGTGCTTGCCGCTGGAACCAACAGAACCATCGTGGTGCGTGTGATTGTCCCTGCTGGAACCGCCATCGGTACCGCTGAAACCGTCGCTGTGACCGCAGGCGTGGACTACAACAACGCTGTGACCGGCACTTACACCCAGGAAGCCACCATCAGTGCCAACGACTCCACCGCAGTGATCGGGGGCAACCTGAAAGTCAGCAAGGCTGTGGACAAAGCCACCGCCAAGCCCGGCGACATCCTGACCTACACCATCTCCTCCCAGAACATCGGCACCCAGCCCATCAGCAAGGTGATCGTGTCTGACCCCACCCCCAACTACACCGACTTCTTCCAGCTCGACATCGACACCGCTGCCAGCGTCAGCAAGACCCAGGTTCTGGTGTCCAGAGACGGCGGTCAAACCTGGGCCACCTTCAACAGCGTGGCTGGCGGGGACGGCGTGATCGATGCCACCGAGTGGGGCAGCAACCGCACCATCTTCGTGGCCTTCGACACCAACAGTGACGGCAACATCACCGCGGCTGACACCCTGGCCCCCAGCGCCGTCGGCACCGTGATCTTCAAAGTCAAAGTTCAGTGATCCACGCCGGGAGGGTGGGCAATCCACCCTCCCCTTCTTCTGTCAAATGCTGCTGTCAAATGACGACATTTCTCAATGAATCGAGGTTTCAGGTGAACAAACGTCTTCTCTCCGCAGTTTCTCTCCTGACCCTCGGTTCAGCTTTTGCCATCACCCCCGCCGGATCAACCCTGACCAATCAGGCCCTGGTGGAGGGTGGTGGCGAAACCACTTTAAGCAATGCAGTGAACACCATCATCACGGCCCTGTGCCGCCCCGCGCTCACCCCCGATGGCGATCTGGCAAAGCCCGCCCAGGTGTTCGAGGTGTTGCCTGGAAGCAAAGTGGTGGTGCCCCTCACCCTGAAGAACACCGGCAACGAGAACAGCTCGTTTGCCCTTTCCTGGACCCAGTTCAATCCCAGCTGGACCCCTGAAAATGTGAAGTTTTACCTGGATGCGAACGGCAATGGCCAGCTCGACAGCGCTGACTTAGAACAGAACAGCCATGATGTCAAGATGAATGATGCGGTCAGGCTGCTGATGACCTTTACCGTTCCCGTGAAAGCCAGTGGCGACACGTTTCTGGACCCCACCGCCAGCTGTGCGGATGGTGCAAAAGATGACAACAACGTCTTCCAGCTGAAACTCAATGCCCAGTCCAGCATGACCCTCACCAAGACCATGACCCCTGCCCTTGTGAAGGCAGGCGAGAAGGTCACCGTGAACCTGATGGTCAGGAACACTGGAAACACCTACCTGAAAAACCTCCAGATCCTGGACAACCTGAAACAGACCTCCCTGGAAGGTTTCAGCTTTGTCGCCGGATCTCTCAAATCCCTGAACAGCAACCCCGAAGTCAAAGAAATGGATGGTCAGGTCTCTGGCACCCTCTCCGAGCTCGCCCCGATGGAGCAGGTTTCCCTGGAATTCCAGCTGCTGGTGGATGACCTTGCTCTCGCAGGCAGCCATGAAAACCTTGCAACAGCCACTGCAGACAGCCTGAGTGGGGCTCAACTGAAGGTGGAAGCCCGAGCCCACACTGAAATCGAAGCCCAGTATGGTGTGGCCCTCGGTCCAGTGAATGATCCTGAAGTCCCTGAAGGCTCTGAAGGAGACCGCCAGACCCAGGAGATCACCCTCCCCGATGCCGAGATGTGCTTCGAGCACACCCTGCTCAACACCTCCAACAGCGAGGACGATTACACCCTGACGGCAGAAGTGCCCGAAGGCTGGAATGCGGTCTTCCTGAACGTCTACCGCCTGCCTCTGGCCCAGCCTGTGCACCTCAAGGCCCGCGAAGCCGTGAACTACTGGGTATGCTACGAGAAAAGCAGCGCTGTGGCCTCTGGCAACGTGGATTTCCAGCTCACCGCCACCTCTGCCCACGGTCCGGTGAACAAAACCTGGGACACCGTGAAACTGAGCCTGCTCCCTGGTGAGGCTGTGGTCCTGACCAAGAGCATCAAAGACGCCCGTGGGAGTGCCCCTGTGTTTGGTCCTTACCTCGCTGGTGAAGCGTTCACCTACGTGCTGGAGTACAACAACACCACTGGTGTGGATCTGCACAATGTGATCGTGCAAGACACCCTGGTGAGCGGCCTGGAATTTGTCCGTGCCTCTGTGCCCCCCAGCAGCACCACCGCGCTCCCTGAGAACCAGACGGGCCTGAGCTGGGACATTGGAGACCTGAAGCAAGGAAAAAACAGCATCCTGGTGACGGTAAAACTGAACCAGGACCTTGCAGATGGAGCTGTGCTGCGCAACACCTTCTCCCTGACCAGCGATGAAATCAAGAACAGGCTCTCCAATGAGGTCAACGTGGGTGTGTGGTCTTCTGGCATCCTGTTTGCCAAGGCAGCCCTGCAGGATCAGGTGATGATCGGGGACCAGCTTGGCTGGAAACTGACCGCCACCAACAAGAGCGTGAACGGCACCCTGTCCCAGGTGAAGATCGTGGATGACCTGCCCCAGGGCCTGACCTATGTCGCTGGAAGCTCGAAAGTCAATGGCGTGGCCTTCAGGGACCCCACTGTTGAGGGCCAGAAGATCACCTGGACGGGCCTCCCCGACATGAAGGTGGGAGCCGTGCTGACCGTGACTTTCAACACCCGCGTCAATCCCGGTGTGGCCGAGAAGATCCAGAACACCGCTGAATTCACCGCCATGGGCATGAGCAGCACCCAGGCCACCGTGGTCGCCATGCACTCCACTGCCGTTGCCACTGCAAAAGTGGTTGGCGCAATGGCCCACCCCATCGCCACCCTGGTGGGCCGGGTGTACCTGGACAGCAACGACAACGGCACCTTCGAGCCTGAAGTGGATAAACCCATTGAAAAAGCCCGTGTGATTCTGGCTGGAGGCCGCATGGTCCTCACCGACAAACAGGGCCGATACAGCTTCGATGGCCTGGAAGCCGGGGTGTGGGCTGTGAGGCTTGACCCCAACTCGGTGACCTACGCTCCCAGGGCAACCCCTCAGGATGGCGGTCAGCGGGGCACCCAGTCCTCAATGATCTACGGTCTCTCCACCCTGGATTTCCCCCTGATTGCTGCCCAGGCCAGAACCGAAACCCTGCGCTCCACCCGCCTGAACTTTGGTCCTGTGACGGTCCACAAGAGCGTCAGCAGAAACGCTGAAGGCCGCTACACTGTGACCCTGAACGTCAGTGCAAAAGACACCCTGGAAGACTTCCTGCTGGACGATCCCCTTCCCCAGAATGCCCAACTGGTATCTGGAAAGAATACCCTCTCAGATGCAATTCTCGCTGCTGGTGAGCATCAGGTCCAATATGAATTCGTCTTAACAAAAGTGGGCGAGAGTGCCGTAACGGACCCCGAAGTATCGTGGAACGTGAAATGAAACGCCTGCTGACCTCACTGACCTTTTTACTGACTTCCATGTCCTTTGCTGCTCGGGCTGTTCTGCCCGAGTTTTCAGCTGGCGAGGGCAACTGGAGTGCCGATCAGGCCACTGTCGTTCTCGAACAGGACGGTACTGTTCAGCTCCAGGGCCGTGGGAAGGCTGGACTGGCCCGTTTTGAGGGGCAGGCGTTTGATCTGACCCAGCAGTGGGCCACTGTATTTGAAGCACCCCTTAAAGCGGGAAGCCACACCATTGAAGCCATCTCCCAGAGTGCACAATGGCGCGTTTCTCAAGGTCATGTCTCTTACCCTGCACTGAATTTCTCTCTGCACGGCGACCAGTTTCAGCCCCTGATGCTGCTGAGTGACGTGAAAGACGGCACCCACCTGAAAATGGATGCCGATTCAGGCGTGGACACCACAGTGCAAGTCACCGACAGCAAGGGAAGCACCCAGGTGCTGCAACTGCCCGTGGATCTGCCCCTGAGCAGCGAAAATGGTCCTTACCTGATCTCTGGCAGACAGACCGAAACCGACACTGATCCCAGTGTGCTGAAAGCCAGCCTGTCTGGTGAGACGCTGGACCTCTACCCGGTCACCGAGAAAACCCCTGCTTTTGTCAGCATTGCCGCGTTTCTGGCCCTGCCGGACGAGAACCGCCATGTGGGCGTCCAGAGCACCGTGAACGGGCAACAGAAAGCTGTCCCTGCCCACGGTGCCGTCTACGTGATGGATGCAGGCAACCTGGAGGTCAAAGCAGCAGCCCTGTCCGGAACCACCCTGCAGGCACCTGCCCAGGTCAACCTGAAGCCCGGTCAGAGCAGCAACGTGCATCTGGAGTTCGTGCCCCAGACCCAGGTGAAACTGGAAGTGGAGAAAGCCTCAGGTGCCCTCTCTGAAAGCTTCACATTCAAAGCGGTGGCCACCACCGATTTCGAGAGCCTGATTCCTGCCACCCTGTCCATCCGGCTTCCCGAAGGTTTCACCTCTGCGGATGCACTGGAAGTCACCCGTCCCATCAGCAAGACCCGTCCTGCAGAACTCACTGTGGTGGCCCATGCCTCCAGACCTGGCGCTGCTGTCGCCACTGCCCAGCTCAGCCCTTTCAACCAGCAGGCAACCCAGCAGGTGACCGTGTTCGACAGTTCCCTGCTGCAGGTGGAAGTGACCCCCTCCAGCCCACTGGTGGACCCTGGCAGCGAGATGACCGTCAAAGTCACCGTGAAAAACGCCGGAACCGCGCCCAGCGGTGAACTGACCCTCACCGGTCTGACCGACACCGGAATCACCGCAGGCAAGCTTGAAGAAAAGCTTTCTCTGGGTGCTGGCGAAGCAAAAACCTTCGTTGTGCCCATCAAAGTGAACAAAGATGCCCCTGGGCGCACAATGTACCGCACCCTGCTGAAAAGCAGCTCTGGAGACAGCCGCACTGAAACAGTGATCGGCATCAACCAGCCCAATCTGGAAATGGACGTTTCTGGCATCCAGTCCCCTGCCCTGCCCGGTGAGCAGCAAACCGTGAGGGTCACGGTCAAAAACACCGGAACCCGCACCGCCAACTACACCCTGAAAAACGACCTCGGGGATTTCCTGAAACCCATGTCTGATGTGGATTTCACCGGCACCCTGGAGCCCGGTCAGGAAGTCTCCCATGTGTTCCTGGCCGAGACCACCTACGGCGCAGAAGCCACGGGCAGCCTGAAAAGCGTGCTGCAGAGTGAGGCAGGCGAGCAGGTGCAGCATGTTCCTGTGACCCGTGCCCTGGTCCAGTTCAAACTGGCACTGAGCAAAGACAGAATCAAGATGGGTGAGAACGCCACCTACACCCTGACCGTGAAAAATCCCCTGCCCAGACCCATTTCTTTTCGTCTGGAAGGCAAGCACGACGACACCGTGCAGCTCTCTGAAGAAGAGACCCGCATCATCAACCTGGAAGCCTTCGAAGAGGGCACCGTGGAGTTCGATGCGAAGTTCACCAGACCCGGCACCAGAACCCAGCAGTTCACCGCCTTCATGGGTGAAACCGTGGTGGCCACCCCGGTGGAGCTCTCCAGCGAAATTGCCAACGTGTACACCCTCACCCGTGAGAGCGAATTCGAGCTGCCTTTCACCCAGAACAGCACCGCTCAGGAATTGATCATTGCTCATCCCCTGCCTGCCGGGACCGAATACCAGGCGGGCAGCAGCACCCTGAATGGTGAAGCCCTGCCCGATCCCCTGATCGGCAACGACGGGGTGCTGTACTGGAAGGTCAAGGCCGTGCAGAGCGGAACCCTGAAGTACCAGGTGGTTCACCAGAAATCCCTGACCGATGTCGCAGAACCCACCGTGGTGGCCCTGGTCAGCAACCGTGAACCTGAAGTGCTGGCTGGACCGTTTCACCGTTCTGATTACCAGTACGCAAAGCCCATCCATGCCAGAACCGAAAACACTGGTGCCATCAAACTGCCGCTGGCAGGAACGGTTTTCCGCAACCGGGACCGCATCTCGGTGAAGGTGCAGGTGCCTGCAGATCAGGACGGTGCCCTGCTGGTCAACGGTCAACCTGTGGAGGACGCCTCCATCGGCCTGAGAAGCCTTGATCCTGACTCTGGAATTGCCACTTTTGAGTACGTGGGTCTGCAACTCCAGAAAGGCAGGAACACCCTGACCGTTGGCCAGGAGCAGATCGAGGTGCATCTGGCCAGTGCTCCCGTGAAACTGACCGTTGAGCCTGTGCAGAATCTGGCAGACGGCATCACCCCCATCCGCATGAAGATCATTGCCAGAGATGCCAGCGGGCTTCCCAGCGGTGAGGGCTTTGTGGATGTGCTGTCCAGCCTGGAACCCAACCAGCCTGACGTGAACCCCTTTGAAGGGGGTTACCAGATCCGCATGGTGGATGGTGAGGCCCTGCTTGAACTGCGCCCCACCACCAGCACCAGACCCCTGAACCTGACCCTCAAGATGGATCAGCTGACCCAGACCCAGGATGTGTCTCTGCAGTTCAGCACCCGTCAGGTGGGTGTGGGTCTGGCCAGCATCACTGCACATGTGGCTCCCTTCAACGTTCAGGGCAAAGGGGCAGCCTACCTGGAAACCCCTCTGGGTGAAGGTCAGCTTCAAATGGCCATCAACAGTACCGGTCTGGAGAAGAACACCAACCAGAATTTTGCCCTCAGAGGGGACGCCAGCATCGAGGAGCAACCCCTTTATGGGGACACTCCGGTGGCTTTCCAGTACGATCACCCGGACTTCAAAGTGAGCTACCGCGAAGGGGCCGTTCCGGTGGACGCCCTGCCCGTGTCCCAGAATCACGTTTACCTGAGCGCCCAGACCACTGGAGACGGGCAGGTGTCAGGCTTTGTGGGTCTGGTGCCCGGTCATTCCCGCACCTTCACCATCACCCCTGTGGGAGCCAGAACCTACGCCCTGCCTGACGGGAACATCAACACCTCCAGCGAACGGGTTGAACTCATCACCACCATCAAAGGTGAAGAGGTCATCAGGGTGCTGAATTACGGGGTGGATTACACCGTGGATTACCTGCACGGGATCATCGAATTTGGACGCCCTCTGATTGCCCTGGATGAAGCCCTCAACCCTGTGCGGGTCAAGGTGACTTACACCACCGATGCCGAGACCTCCAACTTCACCGCTTGGGGCGTGCAGGTCAGCAAGAAAACCGAGAACACCAGCCTGAAACTTGCCGCTGTGCACCTGCCTGAAGGCTCCACGGCAACCGTGGTCTTCTCTGCGAAAAGTGCAACCACCAAAACCGATTTCCAGGCCAGCACCGATTACAAGGGATACCGCTCTGCAGCGAGTGTTGCCATCAACAGCCTTCCCTGGAACATCTCCATCAAAGGGGGCGTGCAGTCCAGAGGCTACACCGGGCTCGACAGACAGCAGGACGGTGAGCACCTCAACCTGCAGGCCAGTTACCGTTTTGATTCCCACTGGTCCTGGCTGGGTCAGGCCGATTACGACACCTTCAGTGGCATGCAAAGTGCCAGCATCAGAACCGGCATCCAGTACTCAGAAGATCCCTTCAGTGCCTCTGTGCGTGTGGGCAAGTCCTTCGGGGTCAAGAGCAGTTACAGCCTGTTTCTGGGAGCAGCCTACGACCAGGACCCCTGGAAAGTCTCTCTGGATCAGCAGATCAACTTCTCGGGAGAACCCAGCGTCACCACCTTCAAAGCCGCGTACAAACTGGACCAGAACACCAGTGCGGTCTTCAGAGACGAGTACACCTGGGGGGGCAGCAACACCGCCTTCATCGGGCTGGAAAGCGTGATGGGCAACACCAATTACAGCATCGGGTATGAACTGCCCAGCAGCACCGGAGAGGGCAACCGTGCCCGCCTTGCTGGCAACACCGTGCTTCCCCTGGATGACCGCTGGAGTGTGGACCTGAAAGGCAGCATGACCGGAGACCTCTCAAAAGAGCAGGTGACCTTCGGGGCAGGCAGCACCCTGAAATACAACGCCCAGAACTTCAACAGCAGCCTCGGTCTGGACTACGCCAACTCGGGCAGCAGCAGCAAGTTCTCTGTGCATGCAGGCATGACTGGAAGACTCAGCGACCAGTGGACCCTGGGCTTTGATGCCCTCAAAGAGTTTGGCGAAGGTGGCCTGGGGACACGCCTGAACCTGAACTTCGCAGGCCGCATGAACAGCGCTTCACTGCTGGGTTCCCTGAACTACTCGGATGGCACACTGGCCCGAGGAGAAGCACAATTTGGTGCCCACATCGCCGGGAACTTTGTGCAGCGGAATTACCAGATCCGGGGTCAGGTGGATGCCCGTTACCTGCTCAATGACCCCAGTGCTTTCACGATTCAGGGCCTCGCTGGAGCGAACCTGTTCGTGACCGACAGGATTGGACTGGGGGCCGTGCTCAGGTACATGACCCAGCCCGCAACCGGAATTCAGGCCTTCGGATATGGCATTGAGGGCAGCGTGAATGTGTGGAATGGAGTGTGGGCCACTGTGGGATACAATCCCCAGGGCTTTACTGGAATTGCACCCATCGACAGCCAGGCCGGATTTTACTTCAGACTCGATTTCCTGCTGGATGACAACAGCTTCAAACACGAGGACAAATGATGCGTCGAATTCTTCTTCCCCTCCTTCTGCTGCTGGCCCTGGTCTTGCAGGTTGCCAGTGCCCAGGTGATCCGCAACTTCACGCCCAGGTACAACGTCACCGACACCGCCAACATCCAGGTGATCGGCAACACCCTGATGACCTGTTCCACCAACTCCGGGGCCACCGGAGCCAGCAGCTGTCTTGCGGCCCGCAGTGGCACCGCAAGCGTGCTGGCAGACAACAACAACAACAACCACGGGAGTAGCTATGTGGATGTGGACGCCTCAGACTCCCCCACCTACAACAACTCCTCGACGGCCACCCTGACCCTGCCTGCCAACTCGACGGTGTTGTGGGCAGGGCTGTACTGGTCTGCCCGCGACAACACCTCCACCGACAACACCGACCGCCGTCAGGTGCGCTTCAAGACCCCAGGTGGCAGTTACAGCACCCTCACCTCCAACCAGACCGACGTGACGGGAGCAGACTACCAGTCCTTTGTGGATGTCACCACCCAGCTCAGAACCTTTGGAGCCGGAACCTACACCATCGGGGGGGTGCGGGCCACTGTGGGCGACACCGTCACCAACACCTATGCTGTGTGGGGACTCGTGGTGGTCTACCGTGATCCTGGTCAGACCCAGCCCCGAAACATCACCGTGTTCGACGGTTACCTGAACATCTCCACCAACACCGGGGGCCTCACCACCGCCACCATTCCGGTCTCAGGCTTCACCACCCCCCTGCAGGGAGCTGTGAACACCGAAGTGGGTGTGATGTCCTACGAGGGGGACCTGGGACTGACCGGAGACGTGATGCAGATGAGCCGCGACAACAGCACCTACATCACCCTCGCCGATGCCCAGAACCCCAGCACCAACTCCTTCAACAGCACCATCAGTCGAGGGGGCGTCACCTTCAATGCCAAGGACCCCAACTACACCAACAACCTGGGTGTGGACGTGGACTTCTTCACCCTGACCCCAACCACCAGCCCGGCCAACCCCCTGCGAAACGGAGACCGCACAGCCTACCTGAGGGTCACCACCACCCAGGACCAGTATTTTCCAGGGATGATCACCTTCTCGACGGACATCTACCAGCCAGACATGAAAACCACCAAAGGGGTGATTGATGTCAACGGTGGCACCATCACCGCGGGAGACCAGCTGGAGTACGTGATCACCCTGAAAAACGAGGGGCTGGGACAGGCCACCAACGTCACCCTCAGCGATGCCATTCCCCAGAACACCACCTATGTGGCAGGCAGCATGAAAATCGATGGGGCAGCCGTCACCGATGCCAGTGCCGATGACCGTGGAGAGTACGGCGCTTTCTGCAGTTCTGCCAACTGCATCCGGGTCAGGGCTGGAACCGGAGCCAACAGCAGCGCAGGAGGGACCTTCGATCCCAATGCCTCCACCGAGGTGCGCTTTCGGGTGACCATCGGGGCAGGAACCCCAACAGGCACCTTCATCTACAACCGGGCCACCATTGACTACAACACCCTGATCAGCAACCAGAGTTACTCCATTGCCTCAGGAAGTGCATCGGTGGTGGTGCAGGTGGGTGCAGGACTGTCCTACGAGATCTCCGGGAAGGTCTTCACCGACCTGAATTATGGCGGTGGACCCGGACGCCCCACCACGTCAACGGGCATCTCTGGTCGGGGCAATGCCCGCGTTGAGGTGTACGACAGTGCAGGCAACTTCCTGACCTCGACCACCACCAACGGGGTGGGAGACTACTTCCTGAGCCTTCCTGCAGGAAGCTACACTTTCCGTGCTGTCAGCAGCACTGTGAGCAGTGCCCGGAGTGGGTACACCAGTGCCCTGCTGCCTGTTCAGACGTACCGGACCACCGCTTCCGGGTCCACCGTCACCCCGGTCACCAACAAGGTGGGCGGCGAAGACCCCAGCAAGGTGGATGCACCCAGCAACACCACCAGTGCCACCCTCTCCAGCCTGACCACCAGCACCCAGACTGCCCAGTCGGTGAGCAGTGTGACCATCACCAGTTACGCCATCCAGAACATCGACTTCGGGTTCAACTTCAGCACCATCGTGAACACCAATCCCTCTGGTCAGGGGTCTGTGGCCCAGTTCATCCTCAACTCGAACGCCCTGGGAGACGAGAGCACCATGGCCCAGGTGGGCAACCGCCTCAGCAGCACAGGGGTGACCGAGTCCCTGCCTGCTGGAGTGGAAAACAGCATCTTCATGATTCCCGCTGCGCAGCTCACCAGTGGGGTGGCCGTCATCAACCTGACCTCCACCCAGACCATGAGCGGTCCCAGCACCTCACTGGATGCCACCACCCAGACGGTGAACATCGGGAACACCAATGCAGTGTCTCTGGGCACAGGGGGCACGGTGGGCAGCACCAGTGTGGCCTTCAACCAGATCCCTGGCCCTGAAGTGCGGATTTCTGGTCCTCGCAGCCTGAGCTCGGGCATCATCGTGACTGGAAGCAGCAACCAGATCCGGGGCCTGGCCCTGTACGGATTTGGTGCAGGAGACAGCAACACACCCAGCGGTGCCCTGCAGATCAATGCCGCCTCTGCCAGCGTGCAGCTGAACGTGTTTGGCTCCACAGCAGCCAGCCTGACCGATCCCGGAGCCTCTGCACGCACTGTCTCTGCCCTGCTGGGTGCAAACAATGCCACAGGCCTCAGCGTGACCCGCAACATCTTCGCCCACTCTGGAGGTTACGGGATTTACCTTGCCGGGACCAGCGCAGGGACCTTCACTGGAAACGAGATTCGCAACAACGCCCTCGAATTTCCAGCTGTTGCTGCCTTCACCCAGGCAGGCACCGGGGCTGTGACCAGCACCCAGAACCGCATTGCCAGCAACCGTGGCACGGGTTTCAGTGTGAGGTCCGGAACGGCCACTTTCAGCCAGAACACCGTGGACAGCAATGTGCTGGACCAGCAGGGTGCCCTGGCAGGGGTGCGTCTGCTGACCAGCGGCAACACCCTGTCCCAGAACCTGATCGTGGGCAATTTCGGAAGCGGGATTCTGGTGGGTGGAGGGGCCTCCAACAACACCCTGAGCCAGAACCTGATTTACGACAACACTGCGCTGGGCATTGACCTGCGGTACGACAGCACCAACCAGCTTGCAGGAGATGGCGTGACCCCCGACGACAGTGTTTACACCGCTGCTGCAGGCAACCAGGCCATTGACTACCCCACCCTGACTTATGCGGTTCTGACTGGAACCAGCCTGGAGATCAAGGGGCAGGTCGGAAGGGCAGCAGCTCCAGTCGCAGGCACCTTCACCATCGAGGTCTTCACTGCAGACAACGACCCTGCCAACCAGAACGGCGCAGTGGAAATTGGCGATGGCCTTTCCGTGCCTCACGGTGAAGCCTCCAGATACCTGGGAAATTGCACCACAGCTGCCAGCGGCACCTTCAACTGCTTTTTCACGGTCAGTGGACTCACCACCACGGACAGCATCACCCTGACCTCCACCCTGGCCACTTATGGCACCAGTGAATTCAGTGCCAACCAGCAGGTCATTGCAGGACAGACCCTTTCTGGCAGCGTGTATGAGGATGTGGACACCAACCGCGTCAAGACCAACCCCGAGAACTGGGTGGGGGGCAGCGCCGTGTACGTGAACCTGCTGCAGAACAGCCAGGTCTACAAGACCTTCACCGTGAACGCCGGGGCAGGAACTTACAGCTTCACTGCCCTTCCTCCCGGCAACTACAGCGTGATCGTGACGGGCAGTGCCAGCAGCACCACTCCCGCCACCCCTGCTGGTTTCATCACTGTGAGTCCCAATCCCTCCCAGATCTCTGCCACCATTGCCGGATTCGATGTGACCGATGTGAATTTTGGCTTCTTCAAAGGCATCCGCATTTCTGGCGTGGTCTTCAGGGACGATGGGCGCACTGCAGGGACCGCCAACAACGCTCTGCAAGACGGACAGGAAGCTGGAATCAGTGGAGTGAAAGTCACCGCAGCCAGTGGCAGCAACACCAGAGACGTGCTCACAGACGCCACTGGACGCTACACCCTCTACCTGGGAACAGCTTTTGCAGGCACCTCTGTGACCATCAGTCACCCTGAACGTCCTGCCACCGGAACGAACCTTGCTGGAGCGTCCATCGTCAAAGCCACCTCTTTCACCGACAGCGCAGCTTCCCAGCGCAGCCTGACCCTGGCCCTCGGAAACGCCCAGGACAGCCTGAACTTCGGGGTGGTGCGCCCCAGCATCCTCAGAAGCAATCAGAGCCAGCAGGCCTTCAGCCCCAGCACGGTCGAGTACATCCACGAGTACCAGCCCGGAACCCTCGGCACCACCACCTTCAGCATGACCGGAGCCCTGAGGTACCAGTTCTACCCCGACCTGAACTGCGACGGTACTTTCTCCGACAGCGAAAAAGCCACTGCCAGCACTGTGCTCAACGTGACCTCCAGCTGGCCCAGAGACCAGGACGGCAGCCTGACCAGTTGCCAGGTGATGGTGCGGGTGCTGATCCCATCCAACCTGCCCGCTGGAACCACCGACAGTGCGCCTTTCACTGCGAACCTGCTGTGGAGCACTTCATCCGTCACCAACCCGGTCAGTGTGAGAGACACCACCACCATTCAGAGTGCCACTGGAGGCCAGCTGAAACTGGTCAAGGAAGTGCGCAACATCAGCACCGGAGGCACGTTCAGCAGCAACGCCCCTGCCACTGTAGGACAGGTTCTGGAGTACAAGATCAGCTACACCAACCTGGGCCTGGCCAGCATCTCCAAAGTGATCCTGTCTGACCCTGTGCCCAGTGAAACAAAAGTGGTTGCCGATGTCTTCGGAACCGGAGAGGTGCGCCTGTTCTGCCCCTCAGGAACCAGCTTCGACCTTGCCGCCGAAAATGCCACCACCATCACGGCCAACCTGGATTTCATCTGCGGAAATGGCACTGTGGTGAAACCCAGCCAGGGAGGGTACTTCCTGTACCGGGTGCAGGTGCAGTAAATCCCCCCTGTCTTGTAGGATGCTGCGCATCCTCAAGACGGTCCCCCCTTGACGAAGGGGGGTTGATGGTGGCCTTTACTGGAGACCATCCCAGACGCCCAACAAGTCCCCCTTCTTTAAGGGGGACAGCCTCGAACGCCAGTGAGAGGCAGGGGGATCTTGGCCTCAGTAACCTCAAATGCCCACCCCTTCACAGAAAAATCTACCCCTGTACCACCCCCAGCACCCGATTCTTGTCGTGCTGGTCGAGCCTGCCCTTGAAGACCAGCTTTGCACTGGAGAAACCGCTGAGCTGGACTTCGAGTTCTTCGGGTTTGCCAGAGTCCTGGCTGCGGCTGATCCAGTTCAAGAAAGCCTCATACTGGTCGGCACTGAAGTCCTGCTGCAGGCTGCGAAAGCGCATGGTGCCCTTCCAGTGGCTCACCAGTTCACGGATGCTTTTGGAGAAGGTGATGGTGTGGTTTTGCAGGTCGATCAGGAAGGTGGACATGCGGGCGGTTTTCTGGGCTTCCTCAAGGTCGTAATTGAGTTTTTCGAGGTGGTCCCGGTACTGGATGCTTTCGGTCTGGTCCTGTATCTGGGCAACCAGGAACCTTGGGGTGCCATCTCTTCGCCAGATCAGGGAGACATTCAGCTGTGCCCACAGCAGTTTGCCTTCCCGGGTGATGTAGCGTTTGAGGATCTGGTAGGTTTCGATTTTGCGGTCCAGCAAAAGTTGCAGGTAATTCAGGTCTTCGTTGAGGTCTTCGGGGTGGGTGACTTCCTGAAAGGACATGTTGAGGAGTTCGTCGCGGGAGTATTGCAGCAGGTCGCACAGGGCGTCATTGACCTGCATCCAGCGGCCATCAATGCCCACCAGGGCCATCCCGATGGCCGAGTACTTGAAGACCGAGTAGAAAACGTTGTCGGTGGCGTGTTCCAGGGGCTCTTCAGGCATGTCCCTGTACACCAGCACACTGAAACCCTGGTCTCCGAGTTCCCGCATGATGCGCAGGCGATAATCATTCAGGCGCAGGAAGTTGTTTTCATGGTTGTCTGCCAGTTGCAGGTTGTCGCTGGCGTATTGCAGTGCCCCGAACACCTCCTCGCTGGGTTCCATGAACCAGGAGGTCTGCTTCAGGCTTCCATCGTTCTGGAGGCGAAAGATGCAGATCAGGGGCATCTCATCGGACCGGACTGGGGTTGTCATGCACCCAGTCTACTGAATTGTCAGAGGGGGCCGGTCAGGGTTTCCCCTGAAGGCAGGAGGGGCAACAGAAAAATGGGCACAATTTGCTTATAATCGGTCCAACATGCCAGCCTCAAATCGGTCACAGCCGAGAATCCTCATTGTTGAAGACAGCCCGGTGCAATCCTCCATCATCCAGTCCTACCTGAAAGGGCAGGAGTACCAGGTGATGACGGCTTCCACAGGTCAGGCTGCTCTGGAACAGGTGTCACAGGCCGATCTGGTGATTCTGGATGTGATTCTGCCAGACATGAGTGGTTACGAAATTCTGTCCTTTATCCGCGAAAACCAGCTGCGGGCCAGGGTGATCATGCTCAGCACCCTGGCTGACACTTCCTTCAAAGTGCGGGGCCTGAAGAGTGGCGCAGACGACTACCTGGGCAAACCCTTTGACCTGACCGAGCTTGAAGCCCGCATCCAGGCCCTCTTGAGGCAGAACTTCAACCCTCTGGAAGCCACCACCGGAAGGTTGCGCATCAGCAAGGTGGACCAGTGCGTGTACATCCAGCAGAAGAAAGTGGAACTGTCCAAGCAGGAGACTGAACTGCTGTGGTACATGGCCGAACACCCGGAGCAACCCCATTCCCGTCAAGAGTTGCTGGACAACGTGTGGGGTGCTGATTTTCAGGGTGGGGAGCGCATCATCGATGTGATGATGGTCTCTCTGCGCAAGAAACTCGGGAACAAGGTGATCCAGACGGTGCGTGGCGTGGGTTACCAGTTGCACCCTGAGGAAGCAGGGAAGTAAACAGGAGACGTGCCCATGGCCCTCTCTCAGCAAGATTCACGTCTGGACCCGGTGTTCAAAACACATGACAGGGAGTGGATTTATGCTTTTTCTGGATCGCCCTGGCAAAAGATGATCCAGTCCATGCCGCAAGATTTTCGCAGACACTGGTGGTTGCTGGTGTACACCATCCTGAAGGGGTTGTTTCTGTCTTTTCAGGAACAGCTTTCATTTGTTGGACTGTTGCTGGGTGCCTACCTGCTGTTGAAAGCAGAATATTTACTGAGGCTTGTTTGCACACGCATCTGGACTGAATTTACCGTGGGATGGGTGTTTTTCAGCCTGAGGCTGCCTTTTGCCATTGCCTTACTGGTGCTGGGTTATCTCAGACTGCTGGGACCTCATGCTGTTCCTGGCGGCCTGCTGTTCAATGGTCCGGTTTTTCTGCTGATTCTTGCTTTTGTGGGATATTACATTTACCAGACCCTTCAGGGACTGCTGGCACTCAAAAACCTCCACCTGATCACACCGTCCTGAACACCCCGACCACACGGTGCTTTTCTGGATAAGTGGTCAGATGGGCTGGCATCTTTCGTCCACTGGTGAAAGGAACAAAGGTGTTCTCATCCAGGGGGAGGCGGGTGTCAAAGCTGACCTGCACAGGATGGTCTTTCGGGATGATCTGTCCGAGGGTCAGGGAATATTTGAAAGCTGCATTCTGGGCCGTGAAGTTCACCACCAGCGGCTTCTGGGGAGCGGCAGGTTGAAAAAGCACGATCAGGGTGGGTTCCTGGGCCTGTTCAGCAATGGAGACCATGGCACTCCGCAGGCTGATCTGGGCTTTGCGGCTGAGGTCCAGCACCGCCTGGGCACTGATGCCGTGGCGGTCCAGCACGTCTTTCAGGACTTCAGGTTCGATCAGGATGTTGGCGGCACCCCAGTCACAGAGCCTCTCAATGACCTGTTCAAGGTGGTCCCCTTCAAAGTCCTCGTGGATGTCGCTTAAAAGGTCGTCATCATCTAAAAGCAGCGCATGTGCGATCTCATGGGCAAGGGTGAACTTCTGGCGGTTCAGGTCGCGGGTGTTGTTGATGACGATGGCCTTGTGCACCGGATCATACGCCCCGTCCCGTTCCCCGAGGTCCATGAAAACCAGCTTGGCTCCTGCGGCCTCCCCGAGGCTGTACAGGTCACGGGCCTGGTGTTTGCGGGCGAATTCGAGGGCGAGTTCTCGCATGCGGGCTTTGTGTTCGGGTTTCGGGTCCATTCACTCTCCATGAAGCAGGGCGTGCCAGGCAGGTCCGACCGCGTGAGCGACATCGCTGGCCTGCAGCCCGTAATGGTGGCGTTCAAAACACAGGTCTCCTGCCCGTCCGTGCAGGTACACCCCGCTCAGGGCGGCATGTTTGGCACTGAGCCCCTGACCGAGCAAACTGGCGATGATCCCTGCAAGCACATCTCCCATGCCTGCAGAGGCCATGCCTGGGTTTCCAGAGGTGTTGACCCAGGTGGTCTGTTTGGTGGCGATGGTGGTGGGGCCTCCCTTGAGAACCACCACGCCACCATACTGTTTCTGCAGGGTCCGCACGGCACCCAGAGGATCGGAGAGCACCTCAGCAACATCTGTTTCCAGCATGCGGGCGGCCTCTCCAGGGTGGGGGGTGAAGATGGTCCGTTCATGGCCTTTGCCCCGCAGTGAGGTTTGCAGGGCGTCTGCATCCACCACGGTGGGCAGGTGCTTTTCCAGCACCATTGCAGCAATGTCTTCGGCCTGGTCTCCGAGGCCCATCCCCACCGCAACTGCCCCTTTGAAGGGCAGGTCTTTCACTTCACTCCAGTCCTGAAGGGCATGGCTGATGGTTTCTGCTGGCGCGTGCTCCACAGGCACCACACTGGAGTGGCGCACCAGACCACTTCCTGTTCTGAGGGCAGCAAGGGTGCTCAGGGCAACGCATCCGGTCATGCCGCTCCTGCCCCCAAGCACCCACACCTCCCCGGCACTTCCCTTGTGGGCGTTCTGGTTGCGTCTGGGAAGCCACTGCTGCACGTCTGAAGGCTCAACGGTGTGCGTGCTGGTGAACTGGTGGGTGTACTGTCCAGGCACCCCGATGGAGAGCAGTTCGGTCTCCCCTGCCCATTCACTGGCAGGTTCAAACAGGTGGCAGGGCTTCAGTCCGGCCAGGGCAAATGTGCGGGTTGCCCGCACTGCAAGTTCTGGCCTCTCTGGCACATCTGCCCGCACCCCACTGGGCAGGTCGATGCTGACCACAGGTTTGAGGGACATGTTCAGGGCCTCAATCAGGGCAGCGTATTCTGCACTGAGGGGAGGCTGGAAACCTGTGCCCAGCAGACCTTCAAGCACCACATCGTTCTTTGCCATGTGGTGGCGCACCTGGTCGACAGTGAGAGGAAAGGTCTTCGTAAAGACCTGGAGTTTTTTCAGGCTGTCCTGGTGGGCCTCCTGGTGGGCAAGCACGGTGATTTCATGGCCCAGGGCAAGCAGGTGACGGGCGGCCACCACTGCATCTGCTCCATTGAAGCCCTTTCCAGCCACCACCAGCACCCTGGAATCCGGGAAGTGTCGGTGCAGGGCTTCGGCCACACTGCGTCCAGCGTTCTCGACAGTCACCTCCAGAAGGCCTTTTTCAGAGAGGGTCTGGTCCAGTGCTTTGACCTGTTGCGATGTGAGAATCAGGGCCACATTTCACCTCGTCAGCAGGAACCAGATGACCCCGATCAGGATCACTCCATAAAGGGCAAAAACGCCAGCCTTTGCAGCAGGGGCCTGCTGCCTGCCTTCCTCTCTGGCCTGCTGCATCAGGGCTTTCTGTTCCAGACGCTGGCTTTTCTTCAGGGACTGGATGGAGGCCCCGATGCGTTTCTGTTTGCGCAGCAAAACTGCGAGGTTGTTGTGGGCCAGGTGGTGCTCGGGGTTCAGTTCCAGGGCACGACGGTACAGGGCTTCTGCCTCATTGTGGTTGCCTGCCTCCAGCGCAATGTTCCCCAGATTGGTGATGGCCCGGAAATGCATGGGATCGCTCTGGATGGCCTCCTCGAAGGCCACCCTGGCCTGCACCGGATCTCCCAGCTGGGCCTGCAGCACCCCGATGCGGTTCAGGGCCTCTGCGCGGGTGAAAGGGTTGTTCCAGGCAGGTTGCAGCTTTGACCTGAGGGTTTCAGGGTCACGCTCCTCCTGTTTTTCGGTCTGTTGCAGGGTTTCAATGCCCATTCTCAGGTCAGACAGGGAAAAGAACTCCTGCAGGGGGTTCAGGTCCGGGAGATAACGCAAAGCTTTCAGAAACTGTTTGCTCCTGATGGCCTCGGTGGTGCCCATCATGGCCTGCACTGCCAGGAGCATTTCTGGATGGTGCTCTCCGACCAGTTCCAGGGCCTGGATTCTGGCCTCGGCCTGCTTGAAGTTGCCCTGTTGAATGGACTCCCGCCAGCTCAGCGGGGTCTTGCTGTCAGTCATGAGGAGTATTCTATCGCTTTGGGAAGGCTGGCGTCAGTGGGCGTGAACAGGGAGCCGAGGGCGGAGGGCCAAGAGCAGAAGGCAGAAAGCAGAAAGCAGAAGGCTAAAAAAGCTCTGGCACCGGGAGGTATTTGCTGTGAACTGTCAACTGTGAACTGTCTCAGATGCCCTTCCCTGCAAGAGCGCTCCAGCGCACCTTTAATCCCCTGTTTTGAGCTGCAGGGTGTCCAGAACCTTGCGGGTAAGGTCGTTCTGTTCAGGCTGGAGGTTGAGGGGTCCCCGGATGTCTTCTGTGACGGGATCGGTGCAGTATTCCACCTGTTCATGTCCAGCGGGTGCGTCCTGATCCCCCTCCACGTAAGTGTGGGTGGAAGTTCTCCAGGCGTAGGCCCAGCCCTGTTTTTTCAGGTCCTCGAAAGATGGTTTTTCCGGGGTGCGGTAAAGCCTGCTCCCGGCTTCTGGTCTCAGGCGGAGGTTGGCGCTCTGGAAAGCCTCCACACCTGCTCCGATCACCAGTCGGGTGAGGTCGTATCCGCTGACGTTTTTCACCACGATGCCTCCCACCTCCACCGGGCCTGAGGCACTGAGGTAGGTGAGGCCCAGTACTTCGTGTCGGAAAGGGTTGGCATTCAGTTCTCCAAAGCCTCCTCTGGCGAGGTAAGCCCCCAGGGTCAGGTTCACCTTTGCGGCCCGCAACCGCACACCTGCAGGGAGGTGCTGATGAATGTCTTGCAGGGCTTCCCTGGCATCTACCACGAGCAGGAGGTCTTCGAGTTCCAGTTTCATGGGTTCATCATAACACCTGCATGCCGACCTCCATGATTTTGTTTAGGGTTCTGGTGTGTGGGTGCGGGGTTTTGTGACCTTCAACTGGATTTTAGATCTGAAGACACCTGCAAGACCAGCTTTCCGGTGGTGTTGCGGGATTCCAGACGCCTATGGGCCTCTGCTGCCTCAATCAGAGGGAATTCTGCTGCGAGGTGCACCCTCAGGTCTCCCTGTTGCAGCAGCTCAAACACAGCTGCGGCCCGTGCACGCATGTCTTGCGGGTGGCGGTTGTGGTCACTGAGGGTCGACCAGGTGAGGGTCAGTGAACCCTGATTCCCCTGTCCGGTGAAGCCACTGAGTTGTGCAGGATCGATGGGAGGCACAGGTCCTGCGGACTGCCCGTAGCAAACCATGTGCCCTCCTGCCCTGAGGGCCCGCAATCCCACCTGAAAAGCAGATCCACCCACCCCATCGAAAACCACATCCACTCCGTCTGGGCAGTGTTTTCTCACCGCAACGTCCCAGTCCTGTGTGCCCACCAGCACATGATCGCACCCGTAATCACGGGCAAGCAGGGCCTTGCTCTGGGATGAGACGGTGCCAAAGACCATTGCTCCCCGGCGTTTGGCCAGTTGTACAAGGTGCAGGCCCACCCCTCCAGCCGCCGCATGAACAAGGACCGCCTGTCCGGGCATCAGGTGGGTGACCGTCTCTGTGAGCATGTGGGCTGTCATGCCCTGCAGCATCACCGCAGCAGCCAGTGTTGAAGACAGCCTTTGCGGAATGGGGATCAGGCGTTCCGCAGGCGCACACGCTTGCTCAGCGTACCATCCGCACATGGGTCCGGCCACCCCCACCCGGTCCCCGATCTGCCAGCCAGTGACTGCATTCCCCACTTTCTCAATGGTCCCAACAGCTTCAATGCCCGGAACCAGTGGGGCCTGCACCGAATACGGGAAACCTGCGCGGTGCTGCACATCCACATAATTGACCCCCACAGCCTCCACTTTGATCCGCACTTCGGTGGGGGCAGGCTCTGGAATGGGCATGCGTTCAGGGCGCAGCACATCTGCAGGACCCAGTGTTCGGGCAACCATGGCCATCATGTCTCGCATGGGGTGTCCTTTCTCACCAGCGGTACTGGTGGGGGCGCAGGTCCTTGAACCCATCTTCCAGGTAATAAGGCACCACTGTGCGTGCGGGAACAGCCACCTGATTGATGCGCGCCTGAATTTCGGGGGTCAGGCGCAGGTCGAGGGCTCCGAGTTGCTCCTGAAGTTGCTCCATGCTTTTTGCCCCGATCACCGCTCCGGTCATGCCAGGCTGAGAGATGCACCAGGCCAGGGTGAGCTGCGCCAGGGAGCACCCCAGTTCTTCAGCGATGGGTAGCAGGCCTTCCAGCACATCGAAAGCCTGGGGAATGAAGTGTTTGCGGTTCCAGTCTCCATTCAGCTCTGCAAACCGGCTGCCTTCCGGGCGCACCTGCTCACGGCGGTATTTTCCGGTGAGGAACCCTCCGGCCAGTGGAGACCACGCAAGCACACCCAGGCCGTAGGTCTGGGCCATCGGCAGCAGTTCCCGTTCGATGCTGCGATCCAGCAGATGGTAAGGGCTCTGTTCCACCACAAAGCGGTTCAGACCAAGTTCTTTGGAGACCCACAGGGATTCCAGCACCTGCCACGCTGCGTAACTGCTGGTCCCGATGTAACGCACCATTCCGAGGCGAATCAGGTCATCAAGCGCCCTGAGGGTTTCATCGATGGGCACCGTGGTGCTCGGACGGTGGATGTAGTAGATGTCAAGGTGATCCGTTCCGAGACGTTTCAGCGAGGCATGGACCTGTTGCAGGATGTGTTTGCGGCTGTTGCCTCTGGCGTTGGGGTCACTGTCGTCCATTGAGACATGCACTTTGCTCGCCAGCACTATGCGGTCCCGGTCCACCTGCGCTTTCAGGGCTTTCCCGAGGGCTTCCTCACTTTTGCCCTTGCCGTAGATGTTTGCGGTGTCAAAAGAATTGATGCCCACCTCAAGGGCCTTTGCCACCTGACGGTCCACCTCTGCCTGATCGGTGGCTGTTCCGTAGAGCATGCTTCCCAGAGTAAGGGGGCTGACAAAAAGTCCGGTTCTTCCCAGCTGACGGTACTCCATAAGACCTCCTTTTCGCACCAGACAGGTTTTTCCAGCTGGTCTGAAAAAAGTCTAGAACTTCAAGTAAACTTGAAGTCAAGACCCTTCAGAAAGACCAGGTGAGACCATGACCACGTACAGCATTCAGGAACTCAGCCAGATGACCGGACTTCCCGCCTCCACACTGCGTTACTACGAAGACCTGGGTTTGCTGGGTGAGGTCCCCAAGAATGCCAGTGGTCACCGGGAGTATCAGGAAAAGCATCTGCACCGCATGCGGTTCTTGTTGCTGCTCAAAAACACCGGAATGCCCCTGACGGGCATGCAGGCCTTCGCTGAACTCGATGAAGGTGGGTACACCACCGTTCCAGAGCGCATCCTGCTGCTGGAATCCCACAGGCTGAACCTGGAAGACAAAATTGGAGAATTGCTGTCTCAATTGAATTATCTGGGCGAAAAAATCAAATACTACCAGGGGGTTTGCGAGAAGTATGGTCTACCTGATCCTCTGAACACAGCAGAAGCAGACCAGCAAGTGGTGTGATCTGCCTCTTCAGGGAGAGGTGAAAATCTGGACTACATCGAGTACTTCATTGGATATGGAACGCCGGCTGGACTGATCAGCCTGATTCTGTTTTTGATGGTGCAGCTGGCATGGGCACCACAGAAGCACCGCCTGCCCCTGTGGCTGTTGCTGGTTGGTGTTGTGGTGGGAGGCTTCATTTCAACCTGGGTCACGCTTTTCTCTTTAGCGAATCAAATCCCCTGGGGGTATCGTCCCTATCCTGCCCTGATCCTGGGAACCGTGCTGCTGTCCCGAATGCGTTTCTTGTGGAAGGACACCACTGGAAACTTCTGGACCTCTCTGGTGGCCACCCAGCTCATGGGTTTTGGTCTCATGGATTTCATGGTGGCCCAGACGGGGCTGTTCTAAACATCAAAAAACACCCCCAGCAGCCTGAGGGTGTCTGTTTTTGAGCAGAAAATCAGCGCAGGGAGGTAAGCAGGGCTCTGGCCTCTGCCAGATCGCGTTTGGCCCAGAAGTCTTTGGCTTCCAGCTTCACTGCGGCTTCCAGAGCAGCGATGGCTTCCTGTTTGCTCTTGGCTTTGCTGCGGCGGTTGCCGTCTTTGAGCAGGGCTTTGGCAAACTCCAGGCGGTGGATGATCTCGCCGGGTTCAAGCTGGATGGCTTTTTGCATGTTGGGACGCACGTTGTCAAAGTCTGCTCCCAGCGAACCGGCCACAATGGCCCCCTTGGAGGCAATTTCGGCGTTCCATACGGCAAGAGCCACATAAGCTCCGGCCAGTTTGGGATCAAGTTTGATGGCGGTTTCCAGTTCCCTGCGCACTTCGGGGGCAATGGGGAGGCTTTCCAGAATGCCCACAAACTGGGCTTTGCGGCCCAGGGCTCGGGCAAGCTCGAAGTGGGCGAGACCGTTGTTTTTGTCCATCTCAATGGCCTTGCGGGCATAATCTTCGGCTTTTTCGTAGATGGCCCGGCGTTCGTTTTCGGGGGCCAGGGCACCACTGTAACTGGTGGCCCGTGCAGCGTAGGCGAGGGCATCTGAATTGTTGATGGTCAGGGCCATGGTGACGGCCCCTTTGGTGTCGCCTTTTTCGATCAGGTTGCTGACATCGTTGGCTGTTGCGGCGAAAGCAATGGAGCCAAGCGTGAGCGCCAGGGTCACCAGAATTGAGCGCATGTGTACCTCCGTGGTTTTTGGACTTGGTATAGATTGTAGCAAAAAAGGAACCTGCTGTCAGCAGGGAGCAGTCAGCCATCAGCGGTCAGCGGTCAGCAAAAGATTGTCTGGAAAGCTTAAATCTTCGCAGAGCGCCAAGAGAACATTCACATCCTTGTTTTTGATTTGTCTGACCCATCGCCACCCTCTTTCAACAACAGCAACGCAATGGTGTTCCTGCTGACCGCTGATCACTGACCGCTGATGGCTTTTCCCTAGACTGGTTTACCAATTGACATAAACCGTATAATGAGATCAGACTGCAAGAACACCACCAGAGGAGTCATGCAATGCAAACCACCTGGCTGAAGATCCTGGAACACCTGCGTCCCTCCCTGCGCGGTCAGCGCGACGAGCATGGACATGTGGGAAGCCTGCGCTGGCTGGAAAAGCAGATGGAAGCCAAAAACGCCAATCCACATGCTGTGCGCAACATCATCTACCGAGAGATTGGCACCGCCGAGGACAAGAGCACCCTTTTCCAGATCATCGCGAACCTGTACGAGCAAAACAACATGGAATTGCCCGAACCGCCCGAAGGGGCCAGGGATGTGGCTTCCAGCAGGGTCATGAAGCAGGCTTCGCAGCTTCTGGGACGGCAGAAGAAACGGGCCTACCGCCAGTTCATTGCAGGCATCCGGGCCGGACGGGCACCCAGGATGGTGGTGGTGGGCAGAAACGGGGTGGGGAAAACCATCCTGATTGACCACCTGGAACGCTCCCTTCGTGAACTGGGGGTGCAGGAGAGTTACCGCCTGATGCTTGATGGAGAGATTGCCCCCTCCCTGACCAGCATTCTGGAACTGTCCGGAGCCAATGCAGAGAGTCTGGCCAGGCTTCACTCGGGCCTGCCTTTTGCCGTGCAGGCCAGCCTGCAACATGAAGTGGCCCGCCTGATCCGCGAGCGCATGGAAGGCAAGATCCTGCTGGTGCGCATTGGAAACGCCCCGAACACCATTGCTGGAACGCAGCCCAGAAACGCCCTGGGGGAATCGATCAGCCTTTCGAGGTGGGTGTGGGAAAACCTGTTTTTGCCCCTGCAAACCACCTCCACCAGTGTGCTGCTGGCCTTAAGCGATCCCAGAGAGGTGCATCCGCATTACAAGGGCGAGGTCATCACCCTGAAACCGCCCACCCTGGAGGAAGCCCGGCGCTTTCTGACCACCCGCATGCCAGCCACCCCCAGTGAGGCGGACCGCCTGATCCGGCAGAGCGGACGCAATCTGGAACAGCTTGCCCTGATTGCAGGTCTTTCTGCACTGGGGAGTGGTGCACGGGTGCATGATGTGCGAACCGTCCTCAGTGACCCGGAGGTGCGTGCCCTGCTCAATGTGCTGGCTGCAGCCATTCTGCCCGGAGAATCCAGCGCACCCCGATTTGTGGTGGAACATGCCCTGGGGCGGCCTCTGGGCACCCTGCCAGAAGTGTACCGCAACCTGATGGATGACACCTCCAGCAAGACCGTGCGGGTGGTTTCCAGAGACCTGCTTCCAGAGGTCAAAAAACACCTCCGTCCTGACGAACTGGCCCGTGCCCACAGGCTTGCCTCCGAAGCTTACGCCAGAGCCCTGGAAAATGCCCGTGAAGGAGAAAAAGCAGTCTTTGAAGAACGCATGCTGGCCCACCTTGCCCGTTCGGGAGCCTGGGCCGAAGTGATCCAGTGGGTCTCCAAACACGGCGAGCGTTACGGCGTGCTGGCAGATGCCTGGGCCAGGGCCAGACGGCAGGTGCATGGGGCTGTGCTGGAATCACTGGCCCGTGTGGTGGCCGGATATTACGCTGCACTGGGCCAATACGCCCACCCGGACGCCAGAGACGCCATCAGCGTGATGCTGGAAAGCAACGACACCGGAGCCCGTGCCTGGGGCCGGGTCAAACTGGCCGAGAGCGCCATTGACCGTGCCGCATATGAGGCCGCACAGAACCTTTTAAACAACCAGGACATTCAGGATGTGCTTTCGGGCAAGGAAACCAGCGAAATTGCCCGCGTCACCCGTGCAGAAGCAGTGCTGGTGCAGGCTGCTCTGGCACGCTGGCAGGGCGACCTCGAAGCAGCCACCCGCTTTGTGAATCTGGCCGTGGAATACGCCAGTGAGGCCGACTCCACCCTCTCCAACCGCACCAAATTGTGGCGGGGTCTGATCATGAAAGACTCCGGGCACTGGACCGAGGCCCTCAATGACCTCTCGGCCATTCTGGACCGTGACCCCCTGCTTTATGCCCGTGCAAGGTATCAGGAAGGTGACCTGAGGCTCCGTCTGGGACAGCCCTTCCCTGCAGTGACCGCTCTGAAAGAGGCCCATGATGCCCTGGAAAGCGCAGGTGCAGCCCTGGAGGAACGTGCCCGTGTCACCGCCCGCTACGCCACAGGCCTGAGGCGTCTGGGACGCATTTCTGAAGCCAAAGTCGTGATGGATGAAGCAGAACGCCTTTCTCAGGGCACCGATCCGGTGATTCAGGCCCGGGTGATCTCGGAAAAAGCCCCGATCATGCTGGCCATGGAGAACTTCCGGGAAGGCCTGAGGCTCGCACAGGCCGCAACCCAGGCCCTGCGCATCGGCACGGAACGCCGTCAGGAAGCCCAGTACCGGGAATGGCGGGCCAGTTACCGCATCGGTCTGGCTTATCTGGCCCGGGGTCTGGGCAATCCCTATCTCCCCCCTTTCCCCGGACCCACTTTTGACCATCCAGACATTCAGGTGGCCCGGGGCATCCTGCATCGGGTGCTGGAAGAAGCCACCCCTTACACCCACACCGCAGACCGCTACACCATTTTGATCACGGACATCCTGCTGAACCTCGCAGCAGCAGAACCCGATGCCCACAAAGCCCTGGTGCATGCGAAACGGGCCCTGGACCTGACCAACCACAGTTACGCCGAGGCCCAGGTTCGTGCCACCCTCGCAGATGTGTATTTGCGCATGCACGAACCGGACAAAGCCCTGGCAGAAGTCAACCGTGCCCACGCTTTGCTCAGAAGGGCCGCCCTTGGGATGCAGGACCCCAGCAACCAGACCCGACCGGACCCTGGGGTCACCAGTGCCCTGATCAGTCTGGAGGCCCGTGCCCTGATGCAGACCGAACCCGACCTCAAAGCCACCCTGCAATGGGTGAAAACCGCCATGCAGGACCCGGACCTTGCGGGCTTCAAGGCCAGTGTGATGCGGGAAATTGGCAAGGCCCTGGAAGAACATGCAGATGCCACCCAGGCCCAGAAAACCATGCTGGAGGTCTTTCCGCAACTCAAAGGCTGTGAGCTGAGTGCCAGAGATGCCCTGAGCATGCTGGTGTAGGTTGCTGTTCTGTTCGTGAAATTTGTTTTTCTGTGGCGCTGAATCCTGTTGGATTTCAGCGTCTTTTTAACTTGAGGGTTTACAGTGCTGCGATACCGGTCAGATGGCCCTGTGGGCGACCCTCCTGCTCCAATAGGCCAAATGGTTTAAATGGTGAAATATTTACATTACTAAATAGTTTAAAAGTTTAAATATTTATTTATGCAAGAATCTCCCTCCTCCCCTTCCCGAGAAGACTGCACAGAATTCATGCACGCCTGGAGGGCTTTTTTCAGGAGCATGAAACACGGCATGCTGCGGCGCATCAAGGCAGACCTGGACATCGAAACCACAGACATGCCCCTCTTGCAGGCCCTCTTTGAAGGGTGCGTCTACCCCTCCGAAGTCAGCCAGAGTTTTGGCATGCCAGCCCCCATGGTCTCCCAGATGATTGTCCGTTCGGTCAAAAGTGGACTGGTGGAACGTCAACTGGACCCCGAGGACTCCAGACGCATCCGACTCAGCCTGACTGAAGAAGGAAAGCGGGTGCTGGAGAGTGCGCACCGATATTTGCAAGAAGGCATTGAGCGAAGCGGCCTGACCCAGGAAGAACTGCAACAGACCGCCAGAAACCTGATTCGACTCAGCAGGACCCTGCAGGAGGAAGCATGACCCAGGCCCCCACCGCACCCCCGACCTACACACACCAGCAGAAGATGGCCACCCTTGTGGGTGTGCTGCTGGCCCTCTTTCTGGCCGCCCTTGACCAGACAGTGGTCTCCACCGCCACCCCCGAGATCATCAAGGAACTGCAGTTCAAGACCAGCTGGATCACCTGGCTCACCACCGCCTACCTGGTGACCAGCACCGCCACCCTGCCGATCTGGGGAAAACTCTCCGATCTGTATGGCAGACGCCGCATCGTGATGACCGGCGTGGTGCTCTTCACCCTGGCCAGCATGCTGTGCGGGCTGGCCCAGGACCCCACCCAGCTTGTGCTTTACCGTGCCCTGCAGGGACTGGGAAGCGCTGCCATCTTCTCCACCGCTTTTGCCGTGGTCGGTGACATTTTCACTCCGCAGGAACGCCCCAAATACCAGGGATTCTTCGGTGCAGTGTTCGGTCTCTCCAGTGTGGTGGGGCCCTATGCGGGTGGCCTGCTGACCGATTTCATCAGCTGGAGGTGGGTGTTTTACATCAATGTGCCCATCGCCATTGTTGCCCTGTGGTTCATGATCACCAAAATGCCTCCCTTGAAAACCTCACGTGGCGGAAAAATCGATTACGTGGGTGGCGTGCTGCTGATCACCGCCGTGGTTCCCCTGCTGCTCGCCCTGACCCTGGCCCCTGACACCTACGCCTGGGGCAGCCCCCAGATCATCGGGATGTTCGCACTGGCCCTGGTGTCCCTGATCCTGTTCATCATGCAGGAACGCCGCACCGCTGAACCCATTGTGGATCTGGGCCTCTTCAAAGACCGCACCTACAGCATCACCGCAGTGGCCGCCTTCCTGCTGGGGGCCGCTTTCCTGGGCACCATCGTGTTCCTGCCGCTCTTCATGGTGAACGTGCTGGGTGTGAGTGCCACCAGTGCAGGTGCTGCCCTCACTCCCCTGACCCTGGGTGTGGTCGCCGGGAACATCCTCAGCGGTCAACTGGTCGCCCGGATCGGCAAGTACAAACCTGTGCTGCTGGGCAGCCTGGTGCTGCTGCTGGTCGGGTACCTGATTCTGGTCTTCACCCTGCACCCCGATGAAACGCAATTCAGCATCATCTCCAAACTCGTGCTGCTCGGGATTGGTCTGGGACCTTCGATTCCGCTCTACACCCAGCTCATGATCAACACGGCCCCCAGAAACAAAATCGGCATGGCCTCCTCCAGCGCCACGTTCCTCAGGCAGATGGGAAGCACCATCGGCGTGGCCATCCTCGGGACCGTGTTCGCCAGTTCCCTCACCCACCAGTTTGAAAGCAAAGTGGTTCCTCTGGTGCCAAAAGAGATGCAATCCCAGTTTGTGGGTCAGAAGGGCGCACCCCGCGAAGGCAGCAGTGAAGCCGCTGGTTTCGACGAGAAGAAACTGATTCAGGACGCCCACCGGAAATTCGAAGACCAGCGCACCCTTGCAAAAGCTGCCCTGATCGACAACAAACCCGAAGCCATGAAGGCGTTCGCCAGAAATCCCCAGATTCCTGCCCAGTTCAAAGAAACCCTGGCTTCTGGACGGGTGGCTCCTGAGGCCAGACCCTTCCTGAAAGCCGCCTACGACGATACCCTGAGATCCCTGGATGCTGTGGAAAAAGACACCACTGCCAGCATCCATAAAGTTGGCGTGGCCTACAAAACCGCCTGGACCGACGCCATCCGTGGGATCTTCGAAGTGGGCCTGATCGTGGTGATCCTCGGGATGATCGTCACCGCCCTGATCCCCGAAGTGCCTTTCCAGAAACAGCAGGGACCCCAGGCTCCTCCTGTGATGGATTAAATTCAAGAGGGCGAGCCGCTGGCTCGCCCCTACAACCTCCTCTGGGCTTCCAGAGGAGGTTTTTCATTCCAGGCCTGGATCTTCAATCACATCCGTCCAGCGTGGAACCCACACATCAAAACTTGAGATCTCAGACAGATCCATATGAAAAACAAAATGCTGATCCTTCTGCAGAACCTGTGCTGTTTTGAGGATGACCCATTCCACTGTTTCTCTCAGGCGTCCTGCAAGTTCATATGGAGCATGCCCATAAATGCGACCAGCATAAATGGCCTGGAACTCAAACCAGACCAGCGTTTTCTCAATTGTTTGCCACCGAAACTCTACACCAAGGTGCTCAAGGGCGTACAGCAACTCATGATGTAGTCCGTGAAGTTCGCTTTTCCACTCTTGAATCTCTCTGGGCAACATGATTGACCTCAACAAAAATCCCTCCTGAACCGTCAGGAGGGATTTTAGGGGCGAGGCATACCTCGCCCTCCTGCTTTTACTTCTTCGCAGCAGCGTACAGTTCAGCCACCTTGTCCCAGTTGACCACGTTCCAGAAAGCGGAGATGTAGTCAGGACGGCGGTTCTGGTAGTTCAGGTAGTAGGCGTGCTCCCAGACGTCAAGGCCCAGGATGGGGGTGCCGCTGAAGCCAGCGATGTTCTCACCCATCAGGGGGCTGTCCTGGTTGGCGGTGGAGCCCACAGCGAGGGTGCCGTCTTCTTTGACGACCAGCCATGCCCAGCCACTGCCGAAGCGGGTTGCGCCTGCCGCAGCAAATTTTTCTTTGAAGGCGTCCACGGAGCCGAAGGTGGATTCAATGGCGTCTTTCAGTTCGCCTTTCAGTTCGGTGCCGGTGCCCAGGATCTGCCAGAAGAAGCTGTGGTTCACGTGACCACCAGCGTTGTTGCGCAGGGGTCCGCGCTTGGCGTCGGGCACCTTGCTCAGGTCAGCAATCAGCTCTTCGGGGCTGAGGGCCTGCAGGTCATCGAGGCCTTCGAGGGCAGCGTTGGCGTTGTTGATGTAGGCCTGGTGGTGCTTGGTGTGGTGGATCTCCATGGTGCGAGCATCAATGTGGGGCTCCAAAGCATCGTAAGCGTAAGGCAGCTGGGGTAATTCGTACTTAGGCATGTGGTGATCCCTCCAAAAAAAGTTGTGTTGCCCGAATTGGCACGACTCTCATCATACCGGGAGATGAATGCAGCGAAGGGGGTTGGATTACAAATGTCCCGGATGGAGTACTGGAGCAGAAGGCTGAAGGCAGAAGGCTTCTGCTGCATGGCTCTGGCTCAAGCCTATTGTGCCTTCTGCTCTCTGCCTTCAGCCTTCTGCGCTAAACGGCTGTCTTCAAACTGCGCTGCCGCTGAATCAAAATCTGCAGAAACAATTCTTCATCTTCCGGGGTGATGAAGACCTTGCCTCTGGGGTGCTCCAGCAGGATGCCTCTGGAGGTGGTGGTGGCAACCACCCGGATGTTGCCCTGTTGACTGGAATAGAGGCCTGTAAAGTAACCTGGGACCCCCGTTCCGATCATGCGCAGGCTGATGGAAGGCTCAAGAACCTGTGCCCTGAGGTCCTGCAGGGCAAGCTTTTGCTCTCCTGCGAAGCCTCGCAGAATCAGGCTCTGATCGGTGATGATGTAGCGCATGCGCATGGGGCCAAGCACGGCCAGCAGACAGATGCCCAGAATGAACAGGGAAATCACCAGCAGCACGAAACTGGGGACGAAGTTCTGGCTTTCAGCATTGCGGGTCACCCAGAACACGTAGAGGGTGAGCAGCACCATGATGGCACTGAAAATCCACCAGAGGGTCAGGCGGGATTTCTCGGGTGGGTGTGGGGTGAAGACTGTCTGCATGGAATGAACACCTCATGGATGAGAAAGGTCCTGATTGTGGGTCTTTCTCATTCTATGACGGTTGTGTCGCTGTGCGTGACCGTGATGTTGCAAGAAATTTTGAACCCGGTTCAGATTCAGGAGGGTGTGGGGAAGTCTGCTTCAGAACCCCCAAGGGCTTTCCAGGCTTCCTGCATGTCCTGAGGCAGACTGGCCTTCAAATCCAGCAGTTTTCCTGTTTCAGGATGGGGAATCTGCAACCTGAAGGCATGCAAGGCCTGTCTGGAGATCACAGGACTGGCCTTTCCATAGACTTCATCACCCAGGATGGGAGCTTTGAGGTGCTGCAGGTGCACACGGATCTGGTGGGTGCGTCCAGTGCGGGGTTTCGCCTGAACCAGGGCATACCAGCGTCCGGCATCGTCACGCACTTCAGCCAGGGTCTGGAAGTGGGTCTGGGCTTCGCGGGAAGCGGTGCCCCCCACCGTCATCATCTGGCGTTGCACAGGGTGGCGACCCACCGGAGCATCCAGGGTGATCACCTTGCCCTGGTTGACCCGACCCACCGTGATGCACAGGTAGGTTTTCTGGGTGGTGCGTTCCTTGAAGGCCTCGGCGAGTTTTGCGTGGGCCAGAACAGTTTTCGCAACCACGATCACACCAGAGGTGTCCTTGTCGAGGCGATGTACGATGCCCGGACGGTAACCTTCTTCTCCAAAGTCCCTGTCGGCATCTGGAAGCTGGATTCTGCCCATCAGTGCATTGACCAGGGTTCCTGTGACAATGCCCTGGGAGGGGTGCGTCATCATGCCTGGCGGTTTGTTGACGGCAATCAGGTGCTCATCTTCGAAGACCGCATCCAGAGGAACATCTTCTGGCACCACTTCCATGGGTTTCTCGGGAGGAATCTGGAAGGAGACCTCTTCCCCCCCTTTCAATTTGAAGCCGGTGCGGGTGGTCACTTCACCTGCGACACGCACAAGCCCGGCCTCGATCCACTGCTGGACCTGAGACCGGGAGTACACGGTGTGCTGGCTGACCTGTTGATCCAGGCGGCCTTTTTCAGCCGTGAAGGTGTGCGTTTCCACTCACGCTTCCTGGATTTCCTGGGGGGTGATCTGGTAGCGGGTGCCGCACCAGTCGCAGACCACTTCCTGACCGCCTGCCTGAACCATCTCCTCGTGCTCCGCTCTGGAGAAGTACTTGAGGCTGTCAATGGCTTTCTCTCTGGAGCAGCGGCAGTTGAGGTTGATGGGCAGGGGTTCCTCGATCTGCTCGAAGCCCATGCCTTCGGTGGCCTGCTGAATCACTTCAATCAGGCTGCGGCCCCTGAGGGCTTCGGTGACCGGACCCAGTGCCTTGATGTTCTTTTCAAGTTGCTCGATGGTGGCTTCACTGGCTCCAGGCATCACCTGAATGAGCAGACCTCCGGCAGTGTGCACCTTTCCACCCTCCAGATAAACCCCGAGCAGCAGGGCACTTGGGACCTGTTCGCTTTTCACGAGGTAGTAGGTCAGGTCGTCGGCAATCTCGCCACTGACCAGAGCAGTGGAGGAGGTGTAGGGATCGGTGTTTTCCAGCAGGCGCATCACTGCGACATCGCCATCGTTGCCCACCAGACCCCCCACATCCAGTTTTCCGTCGGTGGTTCTGGGAGGGAGGTCGGCATGGGGATTGGCCACATAACCCCGGACGCTGCCATCGGTGCTTCCTTCGGCCAGCAGGTAACCAATGGGGCCCCCCCCCTGGATTCTCAGGGTGACGCGGCTTTTTTCGTGTTTGCTGATGACCTGCGCAAAAAGGGCGGCTCCGGTCAGCAGTCGCCCGAGGGCCGCTGTGGCGGTGTTCGACAGGTTGTGCCTGTCGCTGGATTCCTGAACGGTTTCGGTGGTGTGGGCGGCCAGCACGCGGAGCGTTCCCTCGGCGGCGGTGCCCTTGATCAGATACGAACTCACCCCAGAATTTTACGTGAAATCATGAGAGCGGGGGGTAAACAAGGTTACTTTGCAGGGAATGCCGAGAGCTGAGAGCCGAGGGCTGTTTAATTGCTTCAGCATTTGCTGTTGTTGACCATGTCAGCTCTGGCATTTGCATTTTATGCTCTCAGCCCTCGACCTAAAGAAAACCACCCCCCACATGGAGGGTGATCTTCTGGATTCGGAAAGGGGGAGGATTTGTGAGGGTTATTTTGCGACCAGCACCAGCACACCCCGTCCGCAGACGCTGTAATTGGTCCATTCTCCGCCCAGGTTGGTGGTGGCGTTCAGGTCCACCTGACCTGCTCCTTCTGCCCAGGTGCAGGTGTCGGTGACGCGGTACCAGTTCTTCCCGGTGCCGGGCCAGGGGAGCACAAAGTTCACTGCGCCAGACCAGCCGTTGTACGCGACGTAGATGGCCTGGGTGGTTTCACCGAATTCGGTGGCGTCGATGCGGTAGGCCAGGGCGTGGTTGCTGGCGTTGTTGAAGTAGATGGCGTCTGCAACGTTGCCATCGGGTTTGAACCAGCGCAGTTGCTCCATGACATTGCCGTTGTTGTCCACACTGGAGTAGAAGTTGGCGGGACGCAGGGCAGGGTGGGCTTTACGGAACGCGATCATGTTCTGGGTGAAGGTCTTGAAGTTGCTCTGGTCCACTGAGAGGGTGTAGTTCAGCCAGTTTCCGGAGGAGTCCAGGTTGTAGGCGTTGTTGTTGCATTTCTGGCTGCGCAGGAATTCGTCTCCACCGTTGAACATGGGAACCCCTGCACTGAGCAGCATGAAGGCCATGCCGTTGCGGGCGGCTTTGCGCTGGTCGGTGGCAATGTTCCCCTGATCCCAGCTGTGGTTGTTGTCCTCTCCCCCATCACTCACGCCGTAAGGCCAGGGCTGGGTGTTGTTCTTGCCATTGCAGGAGTACAGGTCTTTCAGGGTGAAGCCGTCGTGGGCCACCATGAAGTTGATGCTGTTCCAGGGTTTGCGTCCATCGTCTTCATAGAGGTCGCTGGAACCTGCGAATTTGCTGGCAAGCTGTCCAGGGGTGATGGCTTCAATGCCCATCTGGTTCTGGTCTTTGCGCAGGGTGTCCCTGAATTGTCCGTTCCATTCGCTCCAGCCAGAGGGGAAATTGCCCACTTGATAGGAATTCCCTCCGATGGCCCAGGGTTCTGCGATCAGGTCCACTCCACTGCCACCTGCTGCAGGTCTGGGGGGCACGTTTGCGACGATCTTGTTGAGGGCGGTGTTTGAGTCCATCTTGTCGTAGTTGAAGCAACCGTGTTCGCAGGTGTTGCCCAGCACCGAGGCCAGATCGAAACGGAAGCCGTCGATGCCGAGTTCATCCCGCCAGTGTTTGAGGGAGTCGATGATCAGTTTCTGGGCGGTGGCATTGCGGGTGTTGTAGTTGTGCCCGATGCCGGTGTTGTCCCAGAAGTTCTGTCTGTCTGCAGTCAGGGAGTAGTAGGTGCTGTTGTCCAGGCCCCGGAAGCTGTAGATGGTGGAGGTGTCGGGTGTGCCCCAGGTCCCCCCTTCTGCGGTGTGGTTGTAGACCACATCAATGAACACCTTGATGCCCCGGTCATGGAAGGCTTTGACCATCGCCTTGAATTCTTTTGTGGGGCCACCTGCGCTCTTGTCGCAGCTGTACCTGCGGTCTGGTGCGAAGTAATTGACGGTCATGTAGCCCCAGTAGTTGTCTCCGTTCGTGCTGGTGGCTGATTTTCCAGAGGCAGCATCCGTCACGTCGTTGCTGTCGTTGTCGGTTTCCTGCACGGGCAGGAATTCCACAGCAGTGATCCCGAGGCTCTGCAGGTAAGCGGCTTTCTGTGCAGCTCCAGCGTAGGTGCCTGCACAGCTGGTGATGCTGGAATCGCCCTTCGTCAGGCCACGCAGGTGCACTTCGTAGACCACGTCGTCTTTGAGGGCACGGGTGGGTTTGGTGCCATAACTGGTGGTGTCGGTCTTCAGCACAATCCCTTTGGGGGCCACATTTCCAGAGTCTTTGGTGCGGTGGGTGGGTCCGCTGGCGTAAACAAATCCGGTGTAGTTGCCCGAGGTTGGGCTGTTGGGATCATGGGAGACTTCCAGGGCGTAGGGGTCCAGCAGCAGTTTGTTGGGGTTGAAACGGTTGCCTGCACTGTCCACGTCACTGACAAACCCAAGGCTGCTCCCTTTGGTCCAGCTGGAGTTGTAGGTCCAGTTGGGTCCCCATGCCCGGTAACCGTAATAGACCGTGCTGATGCCTGCTCCGGTCAGGGTGCTGACAGGGACAGTCACTTTCCAGATGCTGGTGGCAGCATCTTTGGTGAGGGTGTATTTGAGTTTTTCTGCGGCCCCTGCTGCCTGCGCATAAAGGTACACCTCTATGCGTGTGGCCTTGGAGGAGTACACCCGGAAGGTCACATGGGTGGTTCCGGTGACGGTGCCTGTGGAATCGGTGTAGCGTGCACCCAGAGCGGTGGGGCTCAGGGCTTCCTGGCGGATTTCTTCGCCGGTGGCCTGTTGAACCGGGGTCTGGGTTCCGCAGGCGGCGAGGGCAAGCATCAGTGTGAATCCAAGCAGGGGTTTGCGCATGTGTGCTCCTGAAAGCATGAAAGGTCTCTTTGTGCCATGAAATGCACAAAGCAAACACAGTTGGGACAGGGGTCATGGACCTGTCAATTTCACCTGACTGTTGCAGGCGCAACGTTCAGGCCAGTGGATGCAGAACAATCAAGAGGAGTGACCTGTTCTCAAGGTCTCTGCTGTTTTTTGAGGTAAGCAAATGCTAACACGATCTGGAATCAATTCCAATACGATCAATGGCAAAATTGGAACCACTTCCATTTTGTTGTCTAGACATTGATCACAGAACTCTTACAAAACCTTTCCAGATTCTTACACGAAACAGCGTTGGCCCTGTTGTTTTCGTGCAGCACACACTTTGACTTAAATCGCAATCCAAAAAAAGCGCTTACAGTCGATGGTTTTGCACTTTTCTAGTTCCCATTCAAAATCAATCTGTTGTCAAACGCCCCATCTGGTCAATGCTTTTGCTATACTTGGTTTCTTTTCACCTCTCCCGACCAGCTGAAAACCCTGCTGCACCTGAAACTTCAAGCCCCCGGATTTCTCCGGGGGCACCAGTCATCACAGTCGGGTTGGAATGCTCTGTGGAAACTTGAAGAAGTTCTCCGGGTCGTATTTTTTCTTCACATCCACCAGTCTGGGCAGGTTTTCGCCATAGTAGGCCTTCAGGTAATCCTTGATGTAGTGGTCCACGTAATTCACGTAAGCCCCGACGGTATAGGGCAACATCGCCACCCGGAACTCCTCCGCCCAGGCGATGGTTTTGGCACCATCCTGAGGGGCGGTCCAGTAGGCATCGAACTGCACCACAAACCTCGCATCCCGCCAGTACATGGCCGTGGCGTCTTTGGGCACCCGGCTCACGGCCCCTCCCCCACCCAGGAGTTGCACCATCGAAGGCTGACTGGGCAGACTGGAGAGCAGAGGCACAGCATCCAGGTGTTTTTTCATGAGCCCGATGGCTTCCATCGGGAGGATCTGGTTCACAATCCCCGAACTGCTCTTGAAGATCTGCTGGTCGGTGTGGGGATTGACGTTCCACATGGGGGTGAAGGGATTCACCCCCAGCATCACCCTTGCAGCCATGATCGCCGGGAGGGTCTGGATGTTGATGGACAGCGGAGGAATCTGCAGCATGGGCGCCAGCAGTTCCTGAATCTTCGGAAGTTCCAGATCGCTGTCCGGTGTGTACTGGCCATACAGTTTGATGACCTTGGGAGCCTGCTGGGAAACCGTGTGCGGCACAGCCAGCATCAGGATGCTGGAGATGCTGTCATCCGTGGTGGGAGCCCAGTGCTGAAAGGCGTCCACCACTGCCTCAAAGGTTTCCCACAGGTAATTGACCTCAAAGAGCACCACATTGCCAATCGGGTGCACCTTGAAGGTGAATTCAGTGGCAATGCCAAAATTGCCCCCTCCCCCACCCCTGCAGGCCCAGAACAGGTCCGGGTTTTCCTTCTCACTGGCAATGAGGAGGTTTCCCTGGGCATCCACAATTTTCACTTCCAGCAGGTTGTCGCACATCAGGCCCCATTTGCGGGAGGTCACCCCAAAACCACCCCCGAGGGTCAGCCCAGCAAGGCCCACCGAAGCTCCGGTGGCTCCAGGAAGCACCACCCCCACCTCTCCAAGGTCCTCGAACATGTCCACCATGGCAATGCCAGCACCGATGCGGGCGACCCCAGAGTCACGGGAAACCCGCACGAAATTGATCTCGCTGACATCAATGATCACGCCTCCCTTGACCAGAGAGGAGTACGCCTCGTAATTGTGTCGGCCTGCCCGCACCCGGAAGGGCAGTTTGTTTTCACGCACGTAACGAATGGCGTTCTGCACGTCCTCGGTGTCCTGGCAGAACACCACGGTGGTGGGCATCTGGCGGTCATAGGGAGCCCAGGCAGCGAAGCCTTCTCTGGCCTCATTCCATCCAGGGTCCTGTGGGGTGATGATGCGTCCGGTCAGTTGTGCCTTTGCAGTCAGTTGCTGGGTCATGAATGGCCTTTCCGCACAGCTTCACTGTGCATGAGAAATGTGCTTCTGGAGGTCAAATTCAAATGTAGAGAAGACGTGCTGCAAGTCTATAACAGTGTAAAATTGGGCCACATCCCTGATTTGAGAGATGTGG
>NZ_BJXB01000035.1 GCF_007990775.1 Deinococcus cellulosilyticus NBRC 106333 = KACC 11606
TAGTGACCCCCCTGACCCTTGTCACCCTCCTGACCCTTGTCACCCTCCTGACCCTTGTCACCCTCCTGACCCTTGTGACCCCCCTGACCCTTGTCACCCCCCTGACCCCTCTTGTTTTGTGGATGCTGGGTCGGTGCGGGTGTTCATAAATGGTGCTCCTGTTTTTCTTGAGGTGGGTGTTCTGGCAGGTGAGTTCAAAAGTGCAACCGCGAAACGTTCATGTTCTTCTTTGGTGTGGATCTGTTGGTGCAGTGTGGTGTTCGGTGTGCGTGAATTGTTTTTGTTTTTTGTTTTGGTTTCCTTGCCAGTGTGCGTTTGCGTGTGTGGGCAGGCGTGTCCTGGTGACTGCATTTTTTGGGCCGTTCCCGGCCCTTCTCGGGATTCATCAGCGAATCAGAGAAACAGATACAACTTCGACTCAAACCCAAAACCAAGCGCTGAGGAGAACAGTCATGCAAAACCAGAACAGTGAAACCCAAGCCAGAAACAGCAAACGCCTCCCCAAGCAAGTCCGCAGTGGTGCCAGGCCCTTCCGTCCTGCAAGCGTGAAAAACATGGGTACCGTGATCCGCATGACTGACAGCAAGGGTGCCGGAGTTCTGGGATGAGGTATGGGTGTACGCGACGGTGCAGCAGTCCCAGGCCCTGAAAACCCAGTGTGTCAGGGGTGGGCCGCATTCCCTGACGGTCCCCTCGCACTTCCCGGATGGCAGTGAGGTCACCTTGGACAGGTTGCATCAGGACATCGAAAGGATTCGACAGGCTTTTCCCGATCTTCACGCTGAAATCCAAACTGCAGACCGTGGCCAGCACACCTTCACCTTCACCACCCCCAAACCCCTCACCCTCCGGCACTCCGAAGGGAGGCGGTTCCGCATGTACGCCAGGACCGTGACCAGACACACTCACAAAGACCTCAAAGTCGGAGTCATCGTCATCCGGGGCCTGCAGCGGGACGTGCAAGAAAGCCGCCCGAGGCTCCCCAGATCGGACCAGAAGAAACTCCTCTTCACCCTGGGACCCCTGAGATTCTACCAGTGAAGCTTTCAGGGATCACCCCGAAGTTTCTGTCCCAGCCGCTGGAATGAACGCCTTTCTCCAACTCAGGTCAGGCTTCCAGCCTCTGAACTTCTCCGGGATCACCACACGTGCCTGCTCGATGCGCTGGGCCACCACCCTCAGGTCCCCTTGCACCTGTCCGGAGACCTTGACCGCCCAGAAATCCAGTGCGGCGTTCAGCATGTCGTTCTCCCCATGGGCGTGCACCACGAAGGGCTCTCGGAGCTGCTCGCTGAAGATGCGCACCACGGCGTGCATGTCGCACTTGTTCATCTGCACCACTTTGCCCCGCACGATCACCTGATTGAGGGCCTCCCCGTCCGGGTGGGCCTGAATGCGGAAGGGGCGTGTGAGGTGGTGGTGCACCCTGCCGTCATTGTGGGTGTGCAGGAAGTACTGCACTTTCACCCGACCGTCCAGCAGAGGTTTGATTTTCTGCTGCAACTTCAGGGAGATGGGGGTGCGCAGGAACAGACCTGGGTCACCTCCATCGGTGTCGAGGTGCAGGTAGGCCCCGTTGTCGCCGATGATCACGGTGGGGTGTCCGGTGAGGACCAGCAGGGACAGGCAGGGTTCGGCTTCCATGGTCACTCCAGTGTAGAAGATGGGCTTCAAGGGGCCTCTGGTGGCTTCAGGGGTCACCTTTTCAGTTGTCTAGACAACTGAAAAGAAACGTGTTACACTCATTCACATGACTGAAAAGCTCACCTTGACCGTGGCCCAGCGCCTCAACCTGATCTTGCAATACCGCATCCTTGAATTGCTGGACCCCGAGAACCGTGAGCATCACCAGCAGGCCCAGACGATTCTGAAAAACGGCTACACCCTCAGTTACCGGGAACTCACCCGCAACCTGCAAGAGGAACTGCCGATTGAAGTTTGTCAGGACATCCTCGACATTCTGGAGATGTATGAAGCCATCCTGGACTCAAAAGAGCACCTCGGAGACCCCCTGCCTGAGGGCAGACTGCTGTTCCCAGGGTTCTCTGAGGCAGACGAATCCCACCTGGCAGCATATGCGGCTCACGTGGTGGATGTAAAGAAGCGCTTTTCCAGCGTCAAACAGGGACAGAAGAAGGCGAATTTCGCTGGCCGCATCCCGATGATGGACCAATACCGCCTGATGCTGGAGAAATTCAGACAGGTCCCTTTCAGTGAGCGTCCCCGGATGTCTCGCGCTGTCCTGGACGATCTGTTGAACAGTTGAATGAAAATAGCCCCAGACCACATCAGGCTGGGGCTCTGGTGTTCCTTGAGCGGCCTTACAGGCTCTGGCCACCCACACTGGAGAAGCTGAGGTTCCGGACTTTGCTGCCCACTCCGGTGGTGGTGTTCAGGGTCAGCAGTTCATTGTCTGACGTGACTCCATAGAGCTTGCCGTTCAGGGAAGTCAGGCCGAACACCTCATCAAACCCGGTGGTGCCCAGCTCGGTGGTCTGTCCACTCTCCTGATTGATGGTGGCCAGGGTGTCCGCTGCCCCTCCATTGTCCAGGGTCACGAACAGGGTGCCGTTGTGGAAGGCGAGGTCCCCACTGGCCACTTTGGCGGTGCTGAGGGTGAGTTTCTTCTCGTAGGTTTTGGCGGCCACGTCAAGGAGGTACAGTTTGTTTCCGCCCATGCCCCACAGTTTGCCGTCTGCATCAAAGGCCAGGGCATTGAGTTCCACCAGTCCGGTCATGGTGATCCCGGTGGCCTTGCCGGAGGTTTTGTCGATGGAGAAAAACCCACTGGGGCTCACCCCGTACAGCTCACCGTTCTTGGGGTTGAGGGCCAGGTCCAGCAGGGTGCTGGTGAGGTCAAAATTGCCGATTTTCTGGTCCACTGCGTTCGAGGTGCCCACCTGATACAGGGCCGAGAAGCTTGCTGCATAAAAGGGGTCTTTGGGTCCTTCTGGAGCAGGGGTGGTGGGGTTGCAACTGGCCAGCAGCAGCACAAAGGGAACGATGCGTTTCATGATCTCTCCAATGAAAAGTGGATTTGGGCCAAAAAGCAGCCCACATCAGTGTAGAAGAAGGGGTCACTGGAACCAGTCAGGGAAAACCCCGAACCACGACCTCAAATCAACGCACCCGCAGGGTAGCAAGGGGCTTTGGGGCAGGGACGCTTTGCAGGCAGTGACCTTTCTCCAGGAAGCGAAGTTCCCTGATCTGGATCTTGCGGCTCAGTTCCGTCAACTCTGCAAGCATCCGGTTCAGTTCTGGATCCTCAATGCCCAGACCAGCGAGGATCCGTGGCAGGCGGTCCAGCTGGAAGTGGTTTTTGATCATGCGCTCCTGGGCCTGCGAACCGTAGGTCAAAAAGGCCTTCAAGGAACGGGTCGGGGGTCCCGCCAGGGTGCCCAGCAGCATCCACCGGTCCACGGGTTGCACCTGGGAGAGCACCACGTTCAGGAAAATCGGCAGGTGCCGCTGATGGCTTCTTTTCAACACCTTGCGCTGAAGGTCCTGCTGTTTCTGCACCCATTTCTGGTGCTGCAGGTGATCCTTGAGGGGAACCAGGCGCACCAGCTTCTGGGTGAGGCCCTGACCCTGGGTGATGCGGTTCGCTGGAATGTGCACCACCGTGAAGGTGAGGCGGCAAATCGGGCAGAGGATCTGGTGCTGGGTGTTCCCGGCTGAATCGGTGACGGTGTGAACGGTGTGCTTGCCGCAAGGGCATAGGTAATGACGATTGAATGTTGTTTTGTCGTGCTGCATTTCAGAGTCAGGGTAAGGCAAAAAATCACACGCTGCCTCCGGGTTTTCCCTGATGTTGATCTGGGAGGATCCCGGTGGTCTGCACCCGTTTGTGGTCGCTGAAGGGAATCTGAAGTACAATGGATTATCAACAGAATTGAAAGCTCTGTTTTATGGTTTAACATAATAAAAATAGCCCTTTCACCCCTGAGGAATCCATGCTTCCATCCACCCCCAGCATCCCAACCCCCCTCCAGAAAACCCAACAACACCTCGGGCTTTACCTCCTGCTGGAAATGCAAAACCACGGGGACACCCTCCACGGCTTGGCCCAGGACACCGAGTTGTGCCCTGAAATCCTGAGGCGGCTCGTGCACGGCCAGTGCTCAATGAAAGCCGAGCAAGCCCTGAGGCTTGCACAGCATTGGCAGTTCAGCCCAGAAACCCTGATTCACTGGCAGCAGGACATTGACAGCCTGATGGCCTCAGCCCGACCCGTGGCACTGTCGGTCTGAATGTCAGAACTGTCTGGCGATGCCTGAGAGGGTGTTCCCCTGGCAGGTGGCCTGCAGTCCAGTGTCCACCAGCTGGTCTGATTCACAGCCCAGCAAAGACAGCACCTCCAGAGGCAGCCAGACACTTCCGTAGACCATGGCAGGGGCCGACTTCAAGCCCACCATGCGGTCTTTCAGCACCACGTAAGAGGCTCCCAGGGTGAAATTCACAGGTTCCCCTTTGTAAAGCAGGCGGTACTCTCCGCTCCCCAGATCGTCCAAAAACACCCGGTAATTGGGGGTCAGGTGCGCCTGGGTGATGAAGTACCCCAGCTCAAAATACTGGCTGCCACGCGGAGGCACGTAAGCCGGAGGTGGGGGCGGAGGGGGCGGTGTGTCCAGCAGATTCACAAAACACGGCAACTCCGCGAGCGTTTTGCGGGTCCCTTCCAGCTTGAAGGTGTAGGTGAACTGCTCCTGATTGTAATTCGTGAGCCTCACCAGGAAGGTCCCCGCGTCCTTGAAGGCCGGGATGAACAACGGCACATCCAGCAAGGACAGGGTCAGCAGTCCCCTTGGGGGTGGGCCGCAAGTTGAGCTTCAGGGCCGGTTGCTGGTCCAGGCGGTACAGCGTGGGGATGCTGCCCTCGGTTTTCAAGAACTCCGTGCTGCTGACCATCACGATGGGACGGCTGCCAGTGCAGGACAGGATAACCTGGGCTTTCTGGGTGGTGTCCCAGACCATGGCGGTTTTGATCACCTCATCGGTGAAAGGATCGGGTTCGGAATTCAGGGTCCAGGGTGCGGCCAGCGCCGGGGAACACAACAGGAGCAGGGTGGGCCAGAGCAAACGCATGCTTCACGGTAGCACCTGCTGTGCCCCCGGGCCAGTCCCTGAGTGGGTGTCGCTCAGGCCACAAGGCGGATTTCGCACCCCGGCAGCCGCCAACGGGAGGCCTGCAGGAGGACGAAATCGGGAATGAAAACCCACAGCCGGACGCTTCTTTCGTGGTCGTAGGTTTCCAGCCAGGTGCCTTTGACATCTTCAGGGTCTTCACGGCAGACCTCGGCCCACCAGGCCAGGGCGGCTTGCTGGGCGGCCTGCAGACTGGGGTAGTTTCCGAGGGGACTGTGGTGTTTTCGGACCACGTGAACGATGAACATCACTGTCTTGATTATGTTGCCTGCGTACTCAAGAAACAAGGTTCTCGAACCAAAAGGATGTCCACAGATCAATCCTCCAGAGCCTGATCGTTGCCCCCCACCCAAACTTTGCTCTCAAACACCTTTTCCAGCACCTCTTCCTCCGTCGAAAGCACCTCCGGACGCAAAACCCGCCATCTGGCAAGCAAAACCTCAGGGTCAATCACAGCCATGAGGTCCTCATGCAAACGAAACCCATGCCGAATGCCTTGATCTGACGGCTCCCGGATGGGGGACAAAAAGAGCTTCATCAACTCCTTTAGCGCAGCAAAATCCGAAGTTCGGGCTTGCCAGAAAGCTTCAAACGCCACCCTGTCCCCATGCTCACGCCAGTGCAGCAAAAAACGAGCAGCATGCTCCGACTGCAGGAAACCCGGCTCCTTCGACTCCGCCTGAATGCGTGTGGCCAGCTCAGTGCAGGACATTTTCAGCACAGAGTCCAGCAACGCAACCCCCCGGTCTCCCAGTTCCCTGGTCCGCACAACCATCCGATTCAGGAACAGCGTTTGAAAAAACACGCTTTGTTTGCCTGCATGGAGGGCTTTGAGCAGAGCAGGAGAGTTCTGGTCCACTGATCCTTTCTGAAACAACCGCACCCACACCAACACCAGACCATCAAAAATGCCCTTGTCTGCATCCCTGACCCTCAGTTCGGCCTCCATCGACACCAGCGCTTCGGTGAGGGCCAAAACGAACGCCTCATCCTGCCAGGACTGGTGGTGCTGCAATCCCTGCAAGGCGTCCATCAGACGCTCACCGTCAAGCAGGTTCAGCACATCATCCCGGATGGACTGCCCGGCAGCAAACAAAGCACGCATCTGGTCGAGTTCACTCTTGCGCACGTCTTCCTTCCGGATGCCAAACATGAAGTACCGGTGGAAGAAATGCGGATGGCTCAACCGGAACTGCTGAAACAGCACCTGCAGGCTCAGGCCTGCCGAAGAGGGACGCAAAAAGATCTCTGAATCAAACAAAGGCAGTTTCTCAATGCCCTTTCGGTCCAGAGGAAACAGCAACCAGAGCACCTTGCTCATCCATGTTTTGTCGGTGGCTTCCTCCAACATGGCAGAGAAAGCGGCCTGCCGCTGGCTGGTCAACAGCTGAGCATAGACGATGTTGGTGAAGGGATAGCTGCGCTCCAGGAAGGCACTGTAGGCCCTGGGTTCATGCAACCTGAGGGCCTCAAGCAGCATCAAATCCATCACGCTGATTTCAAACCCACTGGAGGTCTTGAAGCGCAGGGCGTAAAACCCCAGATTGTTCAGGAAGCGTTTGGTGCGCCGCACGTTGGTCAGCTGCTGCTGCAGAACCGCATCGTAAACCTCCCGCACCTCCCTCAACTGTTTGGGATCCTCTCCCAGCAGCTTTTGTGTTTCTTGCAGGAAGTACCGCTTCAGGTGTTCTGAGTCGGGTTCCGGCAACATCAAGGTCACCTGGAACATCTTTTCCAGGTAAATCCGGCCACTCTGGCCTGTTTCATGAAGTTGGCTTTCCACCATTTCCCGATCAAAGAACGACAGGTAGGTCACATTCGGGAAATCCCCATTGGCCTTGATGATCTGCAGGACTTTCTTCAATTCTGCCTTGTCGAGGCGGTCCAGGTCATCAAAGCACACCACCAGCTGACCCTGGAGTTTCTGCATGGCCGCTGACAGCTCTTGTTTGACTTCCTCCAGGGATTTGTCGGTGCTGGCTTTCAGGGTCAGGATTTGGTTGTTGATGGCGGTGCTGCGAAACCGGAACACCAGAAACCACAACAAGACCAGAAGCAGGCCTGCAAACAGCCAAACCATCCAGGTGCCCCGGGTGGCCACGGCAGCGGCCGTCAGGGCGCCTGACAGGGCAGCCAGCACCACATTCAGGCGCACCAGATCCTCAAAGAAACCGCTGTAATTCAACTTTGCAGCGTAAACGCTCAGTGACCGTAAAAGCTTGCGGTCCCCCATGATGCCGGACTGGGTGATTTTGCGGTCGATTTCCCGAAAGAACACGGTTTGCAAGTCCTCATTGCCAGACCAGTGCCAGGGGTTGAATTCCAGGTAGATGATTTTCCCCTGATCGATTTCAGGCCTCAGGTGCTGGAGCATCAGGTTTTTGACAGAGGTTTTTCCTTCCCCCCAGGCGGCGCACACCGCGACAGACAGGCCTGGATGGCCGTGGTTGTGTTTCAGGGTGGCGGCGAGGGCCTGAGCGAACTCGCCCCGCTGCAGCAGGTCTTCTTCCAGTGAACCAATCGGTTGATCGTGGTTGAACGGTCGGGTCACAGCATGCACCTCACAGGCAAAAAAGATGAACGACGGCTGCCCTCAGGGATTGGTGTGGAAGAGCACCGACGTGCCTTTCTCTGCATGCTCCAGAAAGAACTGCGGCCCCTGTTTGCGGATCTTGTACCCCTCTTTGAATTCCGGAAAAACAGCTGCCACTGGAGTGTTTTCCTCACACTCCAGGCACTTCAGGTAGTAGCCATACTTGCCCCACAGCATCTCCAGTTTGGTGCTCTGACACTTCCGGCATTGCTTCTGGAAACCCTGAATGGGAGGAACGACAGGAACAGCAGGCTTCCTTTCAGCAGCAACTGGCTTTGGTGCACCTTGCACCAGAGGGGTGTGGTGGGACAGCAGCATCTGGCTGAAGTCCTGCAGGTTTCCTTCCCCCAGGTCCTGGTAGGTTTTGAGGGTGAACAGGGCCTTAGCCGTCTTGCGGTTCTGCTGGATGCGGTTTTTCACTTCATCCACAATCGCCTCAGCCTTCAACACCCCATCCGGGCGGTGCTTCCCGGAAATCAGGCCGTTGTCGCTGATGGCAATGAGAATGCCACTCTGGAACTCGCTGGCTTTGATGGGACCGAGCATCTGCATCCTGCGGGTGATCAGGGTGGGGATTTTCTCATCCATAAAGCGATTGAACAGCTCCAATTGTCTTTCTGCCTGTTTGATGGGAGAAGGCATGCCTTGAAAGCGGCCCTCCCATTTCCGTGCCCATTCCCCGTGTTCGTTGATTGAGACTTCACTGGTGACACTTTTGGACTCCACAATGATCCAGCCGTAGGGGTGCAGGATCAGGTGGTCGATCTGGGCCACATTGCCCCCATGCTCAATCCTCAGGCCGTTCAGCACGAAAACCTGTTTGTCGTCACCGAAAGCCCGCTGGAGGTAGTAGGCCATCTGCTGCTCGGCCTTCAGGCCAGCGGCTTCGAACTTGTCTTTGGGGGTGGGGGCATCGGAATTCTTGACGATCATGAACCCAGTTTATGCGACTGAGCGCGGGAATTGGCCCCAAGAGCAGCTGCACTGAACTCAGGGAAAACCCTTACCAAAGTGAGGGATCGGGCCTGGATGACCCTTGGGTTCACTCAGGCCTGCAGGCCTGAAGCTTTTTCTGCCCCTGCTTCTGGTGTGCGGTGGAAAGCCCCAAGGATCAGGCACTCGGCACCCCCGGCCAGCACTGCCCAGCCATACTGCATCTGGATGATGGGGTCAAAGTTGTCCTCCCGCCCCCACAACTTCTGGAAGTCCTGGTGTTTCACGTACAACAGCAGCCCTGCGAGGGCTCCGGGGACCAGCAGGTAAGGGTGCCACCGCAAAGCGGAGAAGCACAACCCCAGCACCCCAAGGAGGATGAACCACCATCCGGTTCCTTGCCCGTTGTTGAAGAGGTTCAGGCTTCCCATCAGGGGCACATGCACCGCAGGCAAGAACACCCCGAAGATCAACATCACACTGCCCAGCACTCCCAGATGCTTCATGTTTTCACCTTAGCACGCCCCACCTGCAACCGCTGGCCCACAGGACCTCCCTTTCGATCGATGGGCGACACCTGCTGGCCTCAAGAGGATCAAGCAGCAAAAATCTGTCTATACGAATATAAATTATTGATACTACGAGAGCGTAATTTATAACAAAGGAGAAACATGCCCCCCAACACCGAAACCAGCGTGTCCGTTCGGGCCGCCAAAATCTTGCAGGCCGTCAAAGAAAAACCCGACCACCACACCATCAAAAGCCTTGCCGAGCACCTCCACGAGGACTACCAGAAGGTGCAAAAGCCCATTCAGCAACTGATGGAAGCCAAATTCCTCAGCTGGAACGGAGACAAACTCATGCCCCACCACCCCCCGAAAGCCCGCCTGGACGATCTGGCCCCCGCCATGGAGCGCCTGTACCTGCCCTACAAACCCCATCACGAGCTGCCCCGCCCCAGACCCGAGCACGAATTCATCCGGTTCAGTGAACCTGCCCACCCGGTGGTCAGCAGGCATCAGGAACCCGAACCCGAGGCCCCCACGCACGGCTTTGAAGTGCTGATTCGCGGGAATCCCACGGGTCTGTTCACCTGGCCTTACCAGGCGTTCTTCAAGCACGAAGACCTGGTGCACCTGCACGTCCCCTGCAAAAGAGGCCCCCTGAGCCCACCGGAGACCCTGCTGGTGCAGGCCTGGGACCTGGATGTGGTGCTGCGCCCCTTGCCCTGGCTGTGAAGCGAACCTGCCCCAACTCAGGACAAACCCGCCCTGAAATTTCTCTGCAGCAGCCAAATTTGTCCGGTCCTGACTGCACCCCTGGACTAAAATGACACCAGAGGGAAACATGACCGACCCCACCCTGCACCAAAAACTGCTGGCCTTGCCCCCAGGATCCCCTGAGATGGTGAAGCTGGGAGATGCCCTGAGTGCCGCGCAACTCAAAAACCTCAAGGACCACGGCATTCCCATCCGCTGGTCCCCCATGGGACCCACCTACACCCTGATTGAATACGAAATGCAGGCCAGGACGGTGCTGGTCAAATGAAATCCTGCATTTGATCTTTGACAGGCCAGCCGGTCTTTTGGCACTTCACTGGACGCGGCATTCTGCTTTCTCAAATGTGCAGTTCATCTGGCAAATCCCATGCGGTCACGGCTGTCGGCCAGACCTCTCAGAAGGCGACCGGTCCTGAGGAAAGCAGAACTGAGAGGCTCAGCAGCTTTCAGGCACCTGTCTCACTTGGCAAATTCTTTTTTGCCCCCTTCACAGGATGCCCGGTCCACCACACCTGTCTGAGCGTGGAATCAAAATGACATGGGGACAGACCGACCACTGATCCCCCAAAACAGTCAATACTGAACAGGCAAAAGCAAGAACCCCACCGTCAGGTGAGGTCATCAAAAACCACTGGATCTTCTCGCGCCCCCCTATTCATGTCACACCCTGGAGACCCTCATGACCCTATGGCCCTGGACCAAGCACAGAAGCCCGAATTTAGATCACCCCACCCACCTGCTGGTGCCCCACGCAGAATGGGTGCAGGACCTGACCCTTCCCAACCCCCACCGGCGCACCGACAACAACCTGCTGCTGTTCAGCCTCCAGGGGGACAACCTCCGGCGCATTCAAAAGGCTTTTGCGGTGTTGTACAGCCCTGACAACCGACTGGTGAACGCCCTGCCCGAACTGGACAGCGTGGGGGTCCTGCTCACCCATCCCTTGCTGGTGACCCTGAAAGGCGAAAACGAAAACACCGCAATTCATGACGACCTGGGCACCCAGGTGTCGCTATCAAAGGATCAACTGCTGCACCTGCAGCGCGACAAGCACCTGTTCATGACCTGGCCAGTGTCCCCCCTTCCCCAGAGCCTCATGTGTCAGCGGGTTCAGATTCACCACTTCAGGTACAGCACGTCCCGCTTCGGCCACCTGACCTTCCTCCGTCATCACCATCAACTCCAGGTGCCCCTGGATGCCTTGCAGGGCCTGATTCCCGATCCGCTGGGTAAATGGGATCCTGTCTATCAAATGTCCTGAAGGCTGGTCTGCAGGAGGAAGGCACCGGCTTTGTTGCTGCGGGTGCCTTCCGTCTCTGGTGTGAGCCTGTGGACCCTCACACCGGAGGGTCATGGGGATCCTGCTGGGATGAGAGGGCTGAACGCAAAAATGAAGGCAGCAGGTGCTGAACCACCGTCCGGAGCAGCTGCATCAGCTGACCCAGGGCGTACTGGAAGCTCTTCGAACCATGCTCACCGGCCATTTTGAGCACCCTCAGGGCGAAATTCAGCACCTGCTGGGTGAACAGACAGAGGGCAACGAGGAACAGGGCGGGCCACAACAACCATTGTTGGCTTTCCATGGGGGGTTCCTTTCACGACAACACCTCCCCGGCAGGCTGTGAGGCAGCCCGCAAAGGTGAAGTCCAAGCGAGAATTCCTGGGGTGGAGCAGAACCAAACACGTCCTGCAGGGATGTGCAAAGAATAGCGCAGGCTTTTGGCCTGCGCAGTCAAAAATTCCTCTTTGCTTTCTTTCAGCTTACATCCCCTGTCAAGCCCTGTTCATTTTGCCTGTGAAAGCTGTCCCAGACGAATCAGGGCTTCAAGGCGTAATTCCAGCGGAACGCGGGTTGTCCTTCTTCAAGGGTGCTGGTGAGCACCAGGTTCTGCCCTTTCTGCTGGATGGCATTCCGGTCCAGGGTGCCCCAGGTGGTGCTGAAGTGCTCCACTTGCCCGTGGTTCTCACAGGCAAAAATGAATTTCACTTGCCGATCCCAGAAGAGGGCCATGCTCACCGTGTCCTGCGCATACATCCCTTTTGCGGCCCACTTCTGCGAGGCGGGATCCCCCACGAACAGCAGGTTCTGGATGCCTTTGTCGTCCTGCCAGCCTGCAGAGAACTGCTCGCAGCCCCCTTCGTTGCGGAGGATCACCCGGGTGGTCACCGCGTACTGGGTGAAACTCAACCCTGCCTTCAGGGCCTCAGCGTAACTGAGGATGGGCAATTGACTTGAGATTTGATTGTTGCACCCCAACAATAAACCTATGATAAGACAAGAGCCCACGCAATTGAAAAATATCCTGTGCATCTCGTTATTATACCAGAACATAAGATGTATCTTTGTAAATGTTTGCTATATTTTTAGACATTACGAGATGGATTTTTATATGTTCTCTGGGTGTCATCATGAGGATGCTGCCGATCATGGCACATGATACCCCTGTTCTGTGTCTGGCCCCAACAACCACTTCGTCGGGTAAAATGATGACAATGCTTGATTCATTTTCTGAATTTCTCAAACTGGGTGACAACGCCCACCACTTTCCTGGGCTCCAGCAGCAAGTCCAATCCCCTGGAGGGGTCATCCCATTTGTGGGTGCAGGCGCATCTGCTTCTTACAACATGCCCCTCTGGACTCAATTTCTCACGAAACACGCTGAAAGATTTCAAGTGGGTGCTCAGGTAGCCCAAGCCTTAAAGAAACCAGACTACGAAGGGGCGGCTGACATCCTGGAAGAAGCCATGTCCAGTGAGGCCCTGAAAGACACCATCTCCATCGAATACGGCGATGGAAAGCTGCAAGGGGTGACGCTCGACCCCGTCTCTCTTTTGTTGAACAAAATTGCCCGCAATTTCATCCTCACGACCAACTACGACCATGTGCTGGAAAAAGCCGCAGGACGGGTGGGCATTCACGGTCGCCCGACACTGCACGGCTTTCCGCAACAAACTTACGCGGACCTCATCCAAAAGCAAAAGCCTTTGTTGTACAAAATCCACGGGGACTGCGCTGAGCAGAGCACCCGGGTGTTGACCACCGCCGAATACCACAGGGCATATGGTGTGGGAAAAGAAGTGGACCCACATGCCCCGGTTCCTCAAATTCTTGGCCCAATGGTGCACAGCCGCAGCTTGCTGTTCGTCGGTTGCAGTCTCGGGCCTGATCGAACGGTCCAGGCCATCTTGCAACTCACCCAGAACACCATCAAAATGACCCACTACGCTCTGTTGTCAGAAATCAAAGATGAAGCCAAAAGAGCGGAAAAGGTCAAAGCACTCGGACAACGCGGGATCAGAGCCATCTGGTATCCCGAAGGACAACACCAATACATCGCAACGATCCTTCAGGCACTGATGGAACCAACCCCTGTGACACCCACCTTTACACGCCTCGAAAAGAATGACCTGATCTACGAACTCGCAGAACACTACCCTTCTGCACTGGCTGCCAGAGACTTGTGGAAGCGAGCAGGTGGCCTGGTGCGGCAAATGCCTGCCCAACCTGAGAACGCCACCCAGATGTGGTCGGCGTTGCTCCACCGCATTGAGAACTCCAGAGAACGCATGATCCTGCTGCTCGAAAAAGTGCAGGAAGACGGAAGTGACACTCCGGTGTCCATGGCATACCTGCAAAAATTAAGGTCTTAACCACCCATGCACCAGAAAATCGTTGACCTCCTCGCAGAATACTTTGACAGCCGTTTACAGGCGAAAACCCTGTGGAAACAAGCGGGAGGCAACCATAGAGATGTGCCCGAATGCATGTATTCATATGAGATGTGGGACATTTTGTGGAAGGAAAAAGCCTGCAGGGATCAACTGGTGTCCCCCAAGCACTTGATTGAACTCGCAGCGCAAGAGCAAGATGCGGTCATTGAATTCCAGGAAGTCCTGGCCTACCTCAATTCCTCTGCCTTCATGGAGGAACCCCTCCCTGAGGCGCGTCCTGCAAAAGAACAGCAAGGGGCAATGGCCCAGAGTGTGGGCCTCCGGCAGAAAGAGGAGGCCTTCTGGAGAAATCAGGCCACCGCCCTGGACCATTTGCTGGCTGAGGAGTACCGCAAGAAGCTCCACGCCTACACCAAAAAAGCCAAAAGCGGTTTTTATTGGCCTGACATCATCCGGGAAATTCGTGAATTGAAATCTGACCCGGTCCGCTGGAACAACTTAAACTTGAACACCCAGGTGGAATTCCTGACGTTCCTGGCCCTACAGGTGCTGAATGCAGGAACAATGCAAGCCAGAGACGAAGCCACTGCATTGAGAGCAGACATCCTGCACCTGGATGGAACCGCGAACGTCAAACTGCTGGACGCAGCATTGCTTCGGGCAGACCATCGCACCGAGGAAGCCCTGGCCACCCTCACTGGTGAGGGGTCAGAAGCTGCCGCTTTGCAACGTGCCGTGTGCCTCTTCGATTTGAGACGGTACGAGGAAGCCCACAGGGAACTTGATCACATAGAACTTCCTGAGTTGAAGGTGGACGTGCACCGACTCAAAGCCCTGGTTTTCCTCCACCAGCATGACCTGGATGCTGCCCTGCTTTACATCAATCAGGGACTGGAATTGGAGCGGAACAACCAGAAGGTGCGCCATGTGCATGCCTTGATCCTGTATTACTCTGCTGTGCATCAGCGCCACCTGCCTGGAGAAGCAAACTGGCCGATGCCGTTGCAGTGGGAAATGATCAAACAGGACCCCGAAAGCCAGGCCAATTTGCTTCAGGCCCACCAACTCTTCAAGGAGCTCAGTCAGCAAGACATCACCCCCGCCTTCAAGAACACCTACAACATGTGGATGCTGGCCACCCTGGCCTGCCAGAAAGGCAAAAGAAAAGAAGCAGTTGACTTCTTTCTGAGCCTCAAAGAAACCGCCTCCCTCACACCTGAAATGTACTTGTGGGCACTGGTGAGAAACTGGCCTGTGATCGAGGACAGTGACCTGGACGACCTTGAAAAACATCCTTCGCCGAACGGCAAAGTTGTGGTGGTGCGGTACCTGCTGCATGCGGAAAGGTTCGAAGAGGCCCGGGATAAACTACAGGCCTATCAGCCATACCTGATTGACCTCGGAGAAACTGCAGTGCTTTTGGATTTGTGGATGTCTCTCGCTGGAGAGAGCAACCACCCGGAGTGGATTGATGAACTGATTCCAGACTTTGGCGGGTGGGACGCACACCCCAATTTACGGGTGGTCTACATCCAACACTTCTCTGGAACCCCTGAAGAACTCCTGCAAGTCAGCGAACGGCTGTACGCCCTGTACCAACAGGAAGGAGACGTGCTGGATTACCTGGAAGCCTTTCACCTCAGGATGCAATTGAAGGAATGGACCTGGTGCCTGGAGCACGGTGAAACCCTCATCCAGCAGGCGCACATGCAGACAGCATTCTTTGTTGCCATCGAGGCCGCCATGACAGCCCACAAGTGGGACACCGCCTGGGCATGGTTCCAGAAGTTCGAAAATGAACCCTGGGTGCTGGACAACCAGTACCTGAACCACCTGCGCATGGAAGTGCAAATCCGGGTGGGCTTGATGATCAAGGCCACTGCGAATGCCGAAAGGGTGGCATTTCGAACAGGTACACCTGAAGCCCTGTGGAACCTGGCCCTGTTGTATCGCAATGTGCACGACATCAGCAATTTCACCCGCGTTGTCAAAAGCATCCTGCGGGACCACACTCCAAGCGTGCCAGAAGTGCTTCACATGCTGCAAGAGGTGAGGCCCTACGAGCCCATCCTCGCCCGCCAGATGATTGAACATTGCATGAAGGTCCCCCTGGGCAACCCGGAATTGCTCCAGGTGTGCTACCAGGCACAACAGATTGGACTGGACCTCCCCAAACCCATCGAAAAACGACTGATCATGATCCTCAAGAGCCAAGACCCTGCCTCAGAAGAGGAACAGCAGGCCGAAGAAAAACGCTCAGAAGTGCTGTGGGACATGTACAACAGAGGGCAACTGAGCCTCTATCACCTGGGCAGAGGCATGAAGTACTACTTCCTTCCTGAACTGGCCATGCGCTTCGAAACAAGGGTGGAATTCGGGCAGTACACCCCCCTGTACCTGTTCCGGGGAGACCGGGTGCCCGTGCAGAAAGTCAAGAACCGCTCCAGTGAACTCGGACAGGTCAAAGAATTGCGCCTTGATAACATGTCCCTCAGCCTGCTGATGCACCTCGGATGCTTTCATGATGTGGCCAAAACCTTCACAGTGCGGGTCTCCAGGTTCCACTCTCAGGTGTTGCACGACCTGATGGTCAAAGACTTTCATGTGCTGGACCTCCACCAGTACCCGAGATTGAAAGACATCACCCTGCACCTGCAGGGGTTCATTCGAGATCAACTTCAAGAAGGGCACCTCACCTACCTGACCGAACCCGAAGAACTGCCTGAGGACCCAGAAGGGCTCGGCAATCACCTGCTGGGCCTCTGGCACCTCACCACCGCCACCCACCCGGAATCCCGGGCGGTCGTCGCGGACCGCTGGTCCCAGGGTTTTCAGGCAGATACCCTGAAGCAACCCATCTTCGATGTGCTCGACATCCTCCATCAATTGGTGGAACGCAAAGTGTGGAAACCAGAGCGCATGTACGAGGCCCTGCAACACCTGCGTAAGGCACGCCTTCGTTTCATTCCTGTGACCCCAGACGAACTGCTGTACCACCTCAACCAGGCCGATATTGAAGGTCGGATTTTGAGGGAAACCCCAGGACTGAAATTGCTCCGTCAGTACTACAGCGAAGTGTTCCACGGCTCCACCCACTTCGTTCCCATTCAGGCAGCAGATGGCAAGGTGGAGTTCCATGAAGTGCAATTTGCCATTCAACACCACCACCATGTTCACAAAGCCATCACCGGAGCATTTTTCCACGAATCCCAGGATGAGACGGCACTGCTGAAAGCCAGGTGGTTGTACAGGGTGTTGCACGTGCCACTCTACGCCATCTTCCAACAGTCTTGGACAAACCTTCCCGTTGGTGCTGTGAACAAACCAAACCTGGAGGCCAGTGAGATTGAATCGTACTTCACCACCATTGGCACCCAGGGAGCACAACGGCGGAACCGCCTGTACGGTCGCTGGTATGAACGCGAAACGTTGATGGTGCGTTTGAGGGAAAAACCGGAGTTGGCGAGGTTTTTCGCAGAACGCCACAGCAAAGCCATCAGCGAAAGCCTCGAAACTCTTTCCACCCCTGAAGAGCAACTGAAACACATCCAGTTCTTTCAGGAAGTCCAAACCATGCTGCCACGAAAGGTGCAGCAGGAGTTGATTAAAATTCCCGCTTACAACCGCATCCTCGGGCAGGTGCAATACGTGGATTTTGGGGGCAACTTCCAGTTTGAAGAACGCGAATTGATTCATGCTTTCAAGAAAGCCGCCTGGTCTCCCAGCAAAGACGCTCGCCTGAAGCGCTTTGACCCTGAAGCCAAGAAAACATGGTTTCGGGTGACCCGGCAGTTTGAGTCCATTCCCATCGCTTCGGACGAACGCGTGTTCTGGCTGGTCAATGAAAAAAACATCCGAGAGCACAAACAAGTGCAGTTCCCGGATGTGGCCCTGCTGTCCGATGATCCCAAAGATGTCCGAGAGTACCTCAAAGGTCACCCTGCCCTGCTTGAGCAACCCGAGGCACAACGAGAACCCACCGTTCGAAAACTTCTCGGTATCAAAGACCCAAACAAGCGCTGGACAGCCTTCGAGCACCTCAAAGAAAACACCAGTTTCACCTACTACACCCACCTGTTCCATATCCTGGAGGCTTCAAAGGTGCTGGTGAAAAGCCATGTGAACTGGTTGCCGAAACAGCCTGTCACCATCTTGCATTACATGCGTCTGGAGGCTTTGCTTGATCACCCAGCAACACCTGAGCTGTATGCTGAAGCTGCAGCGCAGTTGTGCAACCAGAGAAATGTTCTGCATGCCCTGGAAACCATTTCATCCTTGCCTGTTCCCCTGCCGGACAACCTGACTGAGCGGTTTCTCGCGTTGCCCCAGGCAGAACAGGACATCACCGCACGGAAATGGGCCTCGAATTTTGCAGGACCCTTGACGGTGATGCATTCGTATCGTTTTCTGAGTCGACTTGCGCAACCCAGCGCACGGGTGCAGCAGCTCCTTCGGATTCTGCAATGGCGGTTGACCCGCCCCGGGTTTCAAGAAGAGGTGGACGTTTTCCAGCAGGTGCTGCTCTGGATCACCCGTGAGATCCAAGGAAGCACCCGAGCATGGTCTAACCAGGCCATTCTGGCTGCCTTATGGAGCCATGCCCACCGGGTGTACGTGCAACTCCGACGGGTTGGGTTCTCCCTGAACGACATCAGGGACCTTGCCTCTGAAGCAGAAGTGCCCATGTTGGGGAACACCCTCACCCGGAAAAACAGCCTCAACAACGATTGGGCATGGCCTGGACGGACGAACCCCAACATGCTGTACGTCACCTTTCTGAAGCATGCCTTACCCGCACACGTCACACGGCAGCTGAATCAGGTGGACCTGGACCGGGTTTTCTTCGAATCAGAGTCAAGTGATGAAGGGGTGCCACTCTTGCAGTCCTGGTGGTTGCTGCTTGAAATTCCCCAGCACGATGCCATGGCTTCGATCTTGCCCACATCACAACAGCAGATCTTTGAGGCCTTCTTCAAACAGGCAGAAGAGGACAGCGCCACCACATACGATGCCTTCGACCAGCAGGCATTGTTCACCAAAGACACCTGGTCGTGGTGGGACTGGTTGCTGGTGCGTCAAACCCAGGAAGAGGAATTTGATGACCTCCAATCACAAAAAGTGCTTCAGGAATTCAAAAAACTGCAACTGGAAGAAATCTCAGAGGAAAACATTGAATCGGCACTGACGGGTCTGGCAGTGGTGTCCCACCTCATGGTTTACTGTCAAGACTTTGAGCAGCAGAAAAAAATCTTGCAGGACACCTTGATCACCCTGATCAAACGGGCCAGCAAAATAAACTGGGTCACCTCTTTTGAATACATCGAGGAAACCTGCGTGGCCCTGTGCAGGACACCAGCTGAAGCCACAGTGGACATGACTGTTTTTGCAGAAACCCTGTATGGGGTGTGCATTGATCAGCAAGCGCTGCTGCCGCTTTTGCTGGGACGCATCAGTCAAATCTGCAACACACATGGTGCTGATACCCCATCTGCAGTGTGGGACATGAAACTCTCTGTGCTCTGGCGCATGGAACGGTATGACGTGGATTTACGGGATGCCTTCTTGCTGATGCCAGAAAAAATCATTCCGGCCCTCAAAGAGGAAGAAGAGCAACTTCTTGAAAGGGAAAACCAAGGTGAAGCCTCAAATGAAACGGATGCACCTCCTGAGGGAACCTGAATGCCTCCCTTACCTGAGGATGCGCTTTTCCCGTGCTGCTTTCAGCCACAGGGGGAATTCGGCCAGCATGCGGCGGTAGAGTTCCGCGTCACTGATCTCCGAAAGGTCATCCACCGCGAAGAAATTCGCGTTGTCCACCTCCCGCCCCTCCAGAGCGTCCAGTTTCTCCAGCACCCCGTAATTCCTGCCACCCAGACCAATGAACTGCCAGAAAATCGGGAAGTGCGCCGCCTCGGTGATCACCTGTTTGATGGCTCCGGTCTGGCTGACCCCACCATCGGAAATGAACAAAATCACCACCGGGTCATTGCTGTTCTTGTGCCGCTCCAGCAATGACCGCATCACCGGGGGTTCATTGTTCGCCCCGCCCAATCCCAACAGAAACCGCCCGGATTCCGTCAGCACCGTCCGGGCCACGTACCCCTCCAGGTTCTGCAGGGTCACGTCCTCGGTGTGGTGGTGCTCACTGGCATAAAACCAGCTCTCCAGTTTCCCGTCATCGTCGAGCCGCATGGCCAGCACCGCAATGCGGTCCACCACCTGCTGCACCGTGCCACTGCGGTAGGCGTTCTTCATGCTGCCCGTCGCGTCCATCACCAGCACCACTGCCGCTTTCTCGTCTGCAACGCCGTGCTTCTCCAGGGTCAAATTGACGGTCTTCACCAGGTTGATCAGCTTCTCACTGGACGGGTGGGCCTGCACCCGCTTCTCCAAATCCAGCCCTTTGCTGAGCTTCGGGGTTTCGGAGCAGTGGGGGTTTCCTCCACCCCGCCGTAATGCCGGAGCAGCTGGGAGAGGCCCCCAGAGAACCCCTGACCCACCGCCCCGATGCGCCACTGGTCCTTGAAGTAGACTTCCAGGAAGATCAGGGCTTTCTCCTTGAGGAACTCTGCACTGATGACCTGGAACATCATCACCTCCCGGTCCCCAGCAAAAAGGGTGATTTGCCCTTCTGGTAGGTCCCGCAGGGTGCCGTTCCCATCGATGCTCACCGTGAACACCAGTTTGCGCACCGAAGCAGGCAAAAGAGCAAGGTTCACCTGGAAGCGCTGCAGTTCCCCCGGCTGACCCGGAAGCAACCTCAGGGCACCCCGTGGGCTTTCTGGCTGGTTGAAGAAACAGAAGAAACGGTCATCGGAGAGCTGGTCCTGATGGTCCACCCCGAACAGGGTGGCGTCCAGGGTCAGGTTCTGGGGGTTCTTGAAGCGCACCGCCACCGTGAACTCCGGCAGCGGCGTCACGGAGATCAGAGGGCTTTTCTGGCCTTTGCTGAACATCAACATTCAAAAAACCTCAGGGCTTCACCGGCACCGAGAACGAAAAAGGCCTCAGGGAATACACGCCCAGCACCTTGCCGTCCGGGAGGCTGGTGCGGTAAAACGCCCCGGTGAGGGTGTAGGTGCCGTCCGGCAGATGCCCGGTGGCCTGGAACACCGGGAAGACTTCTGTCCCTGCTGGATTCTTGCCATCCGCTTTCACATGCAGCATTTGCAGGGAGCACAGGGTCTCCCCGATCTTGCCGTATTTCCTCAGGGGGAATTCCACCCCATCCTGGTTTTTCAGGCGGTACCGGAAGTCACACTGGCCCAGCTGGAAATCCAGCGGCATGTCCGGCAAGGGGTGGAGTCTGAGGGACAGAATCAATGTTGGGCCGAAACCCTCATCTGGGATGACGGAGCGTTGCAGCAAGCTCACCTCAGGGATGGCCTGTTGTGCAGGCTTTTCCTGGGCGAGGGCAAAAGGAAAAAGCGTCAATGCCAGTGCAAGAAACAAGCGTCGCATGCCTGCATTGTAAGCCTGATTCAGTCCCATTGCTGCCCGGTGAGGGTGAGGGGATCCCGGCTGATTTCCGGGCAGGACACTTTCACCCGTCCTGCTTCGAAGCCCAGCACCTTGCAGTTGAACCTGGCCAGCACTTCGGGGCTCAGGTAAGCCTGATCTTTGTACCGGATGTAATCGCTTGGTGCGGTTTCGCTGTACTTCAGGGTTTCATCGTGGGTTTTGAAGCGCACCGTGACCTGATCGTCGAAAATGGTGATGTACTCCATCTGGGGGTCCACTTTGTTCATTGCCACCACCAGATCCGACAGCAGGGTGTACGGCACTCCACTTTGCACGTTGGCGGGTCTGGGACCGGTGGGTTTGTGGTCCTCGGTGAGCTTGTTGGCCCCTTCCAGCACATCGAAACTTTCGATGCCGCGCCCCCTGGACATCAGCACGGTGAGTTTCGCTGTGCGCTTCAGGTTCTCTTTCAGGGAAGGCATCTTGCTGGGGTTGAAATAATAGATGTTGTCCCCACTCCAGGTGCAAGGGGTTTTGCTGCAATTGACCTTGAAGTCCTCCCCCTCCTGGGTTTGGGTGGGCTGGTAGCGGGCGATTTCCTTTCCGGCAGCGTCTTTCAGGACCAGCACGGTGTTGTAATCTCTGGCCACGGTGGGACTGGACGCCACCGCATACATGTAAACCAGCACCGAAGCCGGAGCGCTGCTCAGGGCTGACAGGCTGGGTTTGTTGTCCAGCTTCTTGCCGGAGGAGAAACAGATGTTGTAGATGCCGCCCAGGCCGTTTTGCAGGGAGCTGGGGATCACATCGTAAATGTCGAAGCCCTCAGGATTCGGGTTCTTCAGGTCAAAGACGTACTTCGTGTAATGCCGGACGGTGCCGGAGGTTTCCCCGATGGGGAGGGAGCCGTCCGCATAGCCTTCGGTGCAGGCGGCATCGATGCTTGCTGTGGCGGGGTAGAACATTTCGGTGTAGAACCCCTGGGCCAGGGCGGGGCTGAGGGTCATCAGGGCGAAAAGCAAACGTTTTTTCATGGGACTCCTGACATCAGGGTAACTGGAATGGGGAGTGCAGAACCATCAGGGCTTCCCCTCGCTCGGGTGTCCCAGGGTGTACAGGCCTGCCTGAATGACTTCAGTCAAAGCAAACACCTGATCCTCCTGCTGCTCCAGATGGGTCCTGAGGCTCTGCTGCACGTCTTCAGGGAGGTGGTTCAGGTTCACGGGGAACTTCAGCCACAGGGCTTCATCGTGCTGGCACCTCTGTTGGAAAGCACGCACCAGACCCTTCAGGGTGACGTGCTCAGGATTCCGGGCGAGGCGACCCACCGCCCAGATCACCCGGGATTTCAATTCCGGCAGGCCCTGTTGCAAGGCGTCTTCAACGTCCTGCAGGTATGTGTCCAGAGTCTTTCTCGGGTGCGTCCCCTGGGTGGCCCTGGGTTTGCCGTGGCGTTTCAGGAAGCGGAGGATCTCTCGGGTGAGGGCATGGGTCTGTTCGGAGTGCTGCATGGGTTCAAACTCACTTCAGCGTAACCGGTGCCCGCGACAGGATTCGACAGACGACCTGTCTGAACTGGAAGTGGGGTGTTCCCTGGTGACCTGCGGTATGGTTGCACCAGAGGTGTGCCACCCAGACTGCTGGAGACCCGCCCCTCTGCTGGATCCCATGAATGCTCGTTGCCGTTCCCGACTTGAAAACCGCCCGAAAGGAGCCAGGCACATGAACAAGACAAGACATTTGATTGCCCTCAATGAAAGCACACAGATCAGGCAGAAAGAAGACCCACCCCGTGTGAGCCCCCAGACCTTCGAGGTGCACGGGTGATCGGCTGGTGGATTGTGGTGTCCATGCAGACCCCGGAGGAACGGGACCTCACCGACCTGGAAGGGCGCAAAAGGGCCATCCTCGCCCAGTGGGAAACTGGAGTGGAAGGGGTCCGCTGGCTGGATGACCTGACCGATGCAGGGAAAGCCACCAGACTCTCCGGAGGGGGATACCCGAACCGTTACCTTGCACTGGCCGGTGATGTGCTGCCCCTCTTGCAGGGGGAAACCACCTCGCTTCCCAGGGAGGGAGTGTGGGTGTTCGGCATCGATGAGGGCGAGGAGTACGCCCTGCCCCCAGGCTGGAGGGGTAAAGTCGAAATGAATGCCGATCTGATCCGAACGTGCCCGGCCAGTCACCTGCTGACCATTGACTGCTGGGATCAATCGTGATTGCCCCAAAACCGTGAGGGGCGGTTGGGGAACATGCTGGGCTGGAGGGATTGAACTCCGTGCAAACATCGGCAACTTTCCAGAGGGTTGGCCGTACCTGAATGCAGGAGTCACGACACGCATGATGAACAAATCGCAGAAGCAAATGGAATTGATCTTTGCAGGGCTGTTTTCCCTGATGGCCCTGACTGGCCTTGCGTTTGGGATCCTGCAAGTGTGGGACATTTCCGTGCTGCAGCCCGACCGCACCCTCACCTTCTTTGAGCTGTTCTCCACGGTCACACACCTGATGTGGTGGCCCCTGGTGTCCCTGCTGCTTCTGCTGGCCCCCAGGCTGCAGAAGAACACAGAGAGGGCCCAGTGAGGAGGAAGAGGTCATTCCCCTGGCCGGAGAAAAACTCCCGTTAGCAGTCCCAATTAAGGCTTACTTCGATTGACCCAGAAGCTCTATGTGTCCCAGACGATGTTAAAGCGTTCCAAAATCAGAGGGTTCAAATGGGACAGATCCTGACTTTCAGTGACACTGAATAATCCTTCACGTCTGACACGCTGAGTTTTTCTTAACGGGAAAAAATTTCCGTCCAGGGGAACGACCTCTTTATTGGTCTTTTGGCCACTGAAAGGACACTTCATGAACAAGATGCAAAACCCCAAGCCTGGAAGCATCATTTACGAGGACTGGAAATTGCACCTCCAAACACCGGATCAGAAAGAGACTGGTTTGAGGTCATATTTTTACTCTGACAGTGCCTTTCAGCCAGCAGAGGTGCAATACGGCCCATACCGGGTCACCTTTCCAGCCAACTCCGGACTTCCAGCTGAACCCCAACGGGTCGGTGTTTTCACTGCGGACAGTCACCTGGAGTTGAACGGTTTGACTTCTATGGAGCCAGATGCAACCGGCTACCATGGCGGAATGATGTTCGATGAGGTTGCCGCACTGCTCAGCCTGGAACTGGGGGTGCGGCTCCACGCCGGTGGTCTACAACTGGAACTGTCTGGAGAAGGTGAAGCGCCAAGGTACCAAGAACCTGAACCCGAAGAAACCCCGCACTTCATTTCGAAGGGAAGAAACCGGGTGGTTCCCAATCTGGTGCGTGATGATGTGGATGTGCATCAGGCCACCAGACTGAAACGACTGATGGACTTGAAACCCAAAGAATCCAGGATGGTGGTGTTGGCTGCAAGAGCATACCAGAAAGGAGCCTGGATTGCAGAGTCGGCCCCAGACCTGGCTTTACTTTATTTCGTGACCGCTGTGGAGCTGGCCGCCAAGGCCCACTTCAAGAAGCTGGCAGGTGGTCCTGTTGAACGGTTTCAGGAGTTGCACCCAAAGCTCAGTGCGGATCTGCTCAAACTGTGCAAGACAGATGAAACCCTTTCAGAAGAGGATGCAGCACAGGGGAAACTGGTGCTGGAAGAAGTGGCAACAAAGTTTGAAGACCTCACGGAATCCACCATACAATTCAAAGATTTCTTGATGGCCTTCTTGCCTGAGCCACCACAAAAAAAGCCCAGCAAGGAGTACAGTTTGCCCTGGACAGATGAAGATGCCATGCGTGAGGTGTTTCAGACGGTATACAGGGTGAGGTCCAAGGCACTTCATGCAGCGAACCCCATCCCCTGGCCCATGCACAAGAGATTGTGGGACCGAGGATATGGCCCAGGCTGGGAAGAAACATCAGGGCCGGAGGGAGCCACGGCACAGGGCTTTGGTGCCGTTTGGACGGGCGCCATGGCTCCAATCAACCTTAATGCATTTGAGTACATTGCTCGCTCTGCCCTGTTGGCCTGGTGGGACACGTTGCTGCTGAAGCCCAATAAGGGCAAGAATGGCAAAAAGAAATAGCCCAGGCCTCATTGTTGGAGGCCAGGGAGGTGCATGGCGTGATTGCAAGGATTTCTGATTCATGATGACGCCATGCGTTGGTCTGGGTTCGAAATGAGCCTGAGAAGCATGTCACCCTGAGGAGGCATGCTTCTTGTTTCTTTGGAACTGAGTTCCTGGTCTGAGGATCTGACTTTTCAGGCTGGAGGGGTGCGGTGTTGCGTCTCGCGGTTCGCCTCACATCAGGTCCTTTCGGGGCTGTAGGGGTTGAGACTTAAACCCAGGCTGGAACTCAGCTGGGGGTTGACGCAGGCTTCAGGCAGAAAGAGAAGGTCACGATCCATTTTAGGGTTTGAATGGAATTCAGGGCGTTCTTTACTCATTATACTCATAATCAATAATTCTATTATGAGAATTATCAGAGCTGGCACACCAGGAGGCAGTATGCCCACACAGACCGAAAACCGACTGAATGAACTGGCCATCAGTATGCACCACAACCCCGGCGTGTACGCTGTGCTCCTCGGGGCAGGAATCAGCGTGACCGCCAGGGTGCCGAGCGCCTGGGATATTGTGCGTGACCAGATCCGCAAAAAGGCCCACCTTGAAAACGTAAACCCCATCCCAGAAGGGAATGCACTGGACCAATGGTACCGGGACACCTACGGTGTGGAAGCCGACTACAGCACCATCATTGAGGAAGCCGAACCCACAATTGCAGGCCAACGGGCGCTGCTGCAACGCTACTTTGAACCCACCGAAGAAGACCGGGAACAGGGCCACAAGCAACCCACCGATGCTCACCATGCCATCGCCCGACTCGCCAAAGAGGGCTTCATTCGCATCATCATCACCACCAATTTCGACCACCTGATGGAACAGGCCTTGGAAGGCGCTGGCGTGCAGTTCTTTCCCATCACCAGCACCGAAGAAATCCCAGCGGCAGAACCTTACGCCCATGGAGGAGTGTTTTTGATCAAAGTGCACGGGGATTACCGCAAAGCCAACGTTCGCAACAGCAACGAAGACCTCAGAGTCTACCCGCAAACCATGAAAGAGCTGCTGTGCCGCATCTTCGATGAATTCGGTTTGATCACCTGTGGGTGGAGTGGCACCTGGGACCACGCCCTGAGGGAGTGCATAGAACACTCCCCCAACCGTCGTTACATGCTGTACTGGTCGTCGTACAGCCAGCCCAGCCCTGTGGCCCAGACTCTCCTCCAGAACCGCAGGGGTCGCTTGATTGAGGGCATGGGAGCAGATCCTTTTTTCTCCCAGCTGGAAAGCAAAGTGCTCGGCCTCAAGACCGCCCAGTGGACCCCACCCCAGACCCTGGACCTGCTGGAAGCCGAAGTAAAACTGTGCCTGTCCAACTTGGATCGCTACCGCATCCGGCTGCAGGACCTTCTGGAATCAGAGGCAGACCAATACAACAAACTGCGCCTCAATTTTGATGGTTGGACCAGTGGAGGCAACCTGGACATTCGAAGGAACCAGTTGTATCAGATTGTTCAGTTTTCAGCCCGTGTTCAGTGCATTCAGGCCACCCTGCTCAAGTACGATCAGGATCAAGTTCTGCTGGATCTCTGGGAGCGGGTATTTTTGCGACGCATCCACATTGACCCGACCCCACGGACCGATCATTGGCCTGATGCCAAAAAACTCATGCGCATTTCCATGGCCATTTTCACGCTGCATTTCTTTTCCACAGCCCTGCAACACGAACAGTGGAACTACATTCAGCGCTTTATGGGATGGAGCTACGTGAACTCCAACAACCGACCTGTGACCATCTTTGAACTGATTCGCTTTTCCAGTGAACCTAAAGACCTGGTGAACCATCTTCTCGGGAGAGATTACACCCTGCCAGTTCAACACTTCACCATGGAACAATTGATCGGGACTTTCGACCGCAACTGGACAGTGCAAGACGATCCGAAGATGTTCTTCTTTCAAATTGCTGAAATGGTCATGAACATGGTCGCCCTCACCAAAGAAAACCGCTTTGGAAGGGGACTGTACCTGCTGAGTGACTACAATCGCAATACGACAGTTGTTCCGTACCATTTGTGGTTCACAGAACACGAAGGTCAATTGCGGGTTTTACTGGGAGAGAACTTTTCGGCCATTGTGACCAGATTTGAGCAACTTTCCCAAGAGTATGCCAACAATCTAGGCTGGGGTGAAGGCGGACCTTTCGAAGGCATTGCCACCTTGTTTCCATCCACTGCAACCTGACATCAGGGGTTCACCGCTCACAATACACAACAGAATCAGCCCTCAATCTCGAAACCGTTCTGGCAAGACCTGTCTACAATGGTGTATGACCGAGAACCGTGAGGAAGTGAATGTGATTCCCCTCTCCCAGATGGGCATGATCCAGGCCATGCTCACCGAGGAACTGGCAGGCACCCGAGAGCAGCTGGGGACCCTCACCGAAGCCCTGGACAGACCTCATGTGCTCAACGATGAAATCATCGCTCGGGTGAAGAAGGTCTACACCGACCAGCAAGGCATGCTTTACGCCTACGAAATCACCCTGGAACGCTGGAAGGCATTGACCCTCACCCCGGCCCAACTGCAGCGGGTGCAGACCATGGAAGGGCAACTGAAAGACCTCACCGCAGTCACAGCTCAGGTGCTGGAACTGGCCGACAAACTGTCTGAAGGCACCATCAACAAGGTGCTGGGCATGAGTGACCTGGAAGTGGCCCTGCTGTACCTCAGCCAACAGAAAAAGCGATGAACGCCCTTAAGGGCCGAGTCCTGACCTCTTCATGGCCTGAAGTAGTGAAGGGGCAGCAGCCCATCTGGCCAAGGGTGGGCCTGTTTCATGCCATTGCTTGAGTCCAGCATTCAGACCCAACAGCTTCTTTGGGTTTCCTGAGGGTGTCAAATCGATGGTGTGTCCGGCTCCCTGCCTGAGGCATGGAAGCCACCGTCAACGTTGAGTTGCTGTGGGTTCCACCAGGGTCAGGTGCACCACCAGCAACGTCTGCTGGGCCAGATGCACCTGATCAGGGCCAACCCAGCCCCGCAGGTGGTTCCGTGCGGTCTGGAGTTGCGCATCGACTTCATTTTTGCGGAAGTGGAACTGCAGCACCGACCAGCTTTCCCACGGCCTGGGGGGTGGGCCTTTCTGGAGGGAAGTCAGCAACTGGTGGCTGTGTTCCAGCCTGCGGTGCACTTCCTGCAAGGACAGGGCGGAGTCGTTGGTGGCCAGGAGTTTCAGGACGCAATCCAGGTGATGCCGGACCAGAAAGAGCTTCAGCACCCCACCAGTGTACGGGGATCCAGCAAAACACGCTGAGGTCGGTGCAAAACCAGACGGGGTGCAACCCTCTGGTCAGGAAACCTCCAGCGGTGAGGGGCAGGGAGCGAAAAGGACACCACAAAAGTGATGTCCGGATGCATCCATGGAAGCAAACAGTTTTCCTGCGGGGACAGGTGGCATGGATGGTGCCCTCACAGTAGCAAAGACACAAAGCCAGTGGATAAGAATGGTAACGAAAAGCTTGGTGACTGGTGCTCTGCACCCCATCCCGGTTTTCTTGCCCTACAGCCCGCGTCATCCCCTCAGGGAAAAGCCTGAGCTGCAGAACCCCTTGGTTGTTTTATCATCCTCTTCAAAGCCTCAGACCCTCCCCATCTCTGTCAATCAGCTGAAAGCAGGTTTTGCATGCCACGAATCCCCCTGAAAGCCACCCTGACCGTCTCCAGTCTTCTGGCCTGTGCCCTCTCGGCTTGCGGTTCGCAGGGGGTCTCTTCAACCCTGCAGGACGTGCAGCTCTTCGAGGTGCGGTTCACGGTGAAAGGGGAACAGGTCAATGCAGCAGCCATTCCCCTGCAGATGGAGTCCAGCCCGGTGCAACCCGAGCCTGTGATCCAGTGGACATCACTGAACGGTTCGGGCTTCAAGGACGCCAGCAACGTGCTGCATGTGTCCGGCACCTTCACCCTGAAGAATGCCTCTGGACGGGCTTTCAAGAACCTCTGGGTGGTCCCCATCAACCTGGACGACTTGGATCAGGATCTGAACAACAACGCCACCTTCCCGACCATTGGCCCGACCCCTTACCGGGTGCCGAGGTATTTTGATGGCACGGACGCTTCTGAGGAAGCCTACACCCTCACCCCACAAAGGGGAAAACTCCGGGATGGCACCGGGAGTGTGGTGGAAGATCCCCAGAGCACCCCGTTTGATTCCCTGTTCTCCACGCAGGTGAAGTTCATCGCCCCTGCAGGCCTGAAAGCAAACGTGTACGGGAACCACGGCTGGACCCTCGGCCCTCTGGGTGCAGCGGGTGAAATGACCGTGACCCTGGGCACCCGCAGGAACCTGCCCACGAGTCCCAAACAGAACATCGAGGGCTTCACCCTGATGGTGGGGATCATAGAGGACCGTCGCTGAACCTGTGTGACCCTGAGGCAGGCTGACCCACGACCACCAGCCTTTTATTTTGGATGCTTTGCGGCAGAGCGGGTGGTGAACCTGAGGCCACGCAAGGAAGGGCAATTCACTCCGGGAAAGCCCCATGCCAGACGGCAAGACCTTCCAGTACAATGAAAAAATGGCGAGAAACACCATTCTGCACACCATTGAAATCGAATCCCAGGCCTCTGCGATCCCCCGGTGGTCCGATCAGCTCCAGCGCTTTCACACGGACGCTCAGCGGGCACCGCACCACCGGATCATCAACCTGGCGGTGTTCCGTCCTGAACAGCAGCAGTTCATCCGTGACCTCACCGGCGGAGAGGCCCGCTGTACCCTGATGCTGGAAGGCCGACCCCATTACGCCCCGGAATTGCATCCCGCTGACACCGTGCGCTGGATGCGTTTCTTTGAGGATTACGCGGACCGCAAAGCCGCGTGGTTGCAAGCCCAGCAGGCCCTCCGGGACCGCATTGATGGACTTGTGACCCTCAGTGATGAGGAACTGCTGCCCCACCATGAATTCATTCACCCTTCTCTCGGCAGAACCCTGGAGGAAGCATATCAGGCCAAAGGCAGGGGTGTGGTGGAGCGCTTCCGGAAGTTCCTCCTCACTCAGGCAGAAAAAATCAGCGTGCAGAACCGCAAGTGGGCACTGCAGCACGGATCCCCCGAATTGCAGGCCGCAGTGAAGCAACTGCCTGAAGACGCCCTCTTGTTCGACTTCTGGGTGCATTTCTGGAAGGCGCACGTCCTGCTGATGGATGATCCCCGCATGGCGCACTGGGAGGTGGTGGACACCTTCCTGTACGAATTTGTGCACAAAACCTTCCCGGGGGCCTTCCTGTCTTACGGTGCCCTGGACACCCAGCCCATCACGGGTGCCCCCGATGAGCTGCAGGAGCAGGCCGGAATTCTGGGCGGCACCCTGGCCCGGCATGAGGACCACGAGATGTACTTCCCGGAGCACCTGGCCAGCGAAGAAGCCGCGTTCCAGCCTTCCGGTCTGGTGGTGCAGGTGCCGTGGGGATACCGGTGGCTGGTGTACCCCGTGCAAGTGCAATCCAGCCTGCGCTGAGGGAGAGGCTTCAGGCCTTCGGTGTTGCTGGGATGGCCCACCCAGAACAGCGGAGGCTTCACTTTGCATCCGAGGGATGGGTTTCTTGTTGAACAAGTCCTGGGAGCTGGCTGTGCACCCTTTTGACCTTCTCCTCCTTCCGGTTGAGGGGGTAAGGGTATGCAGTCTTCCTGAAGTACACTTGGGCCATGACCCAAGGCCCTTCCCTGGACCAGCTGCCCGTGCTCCTCAAAGACCTGCAAAGCCGGGTCCAGCACGGGAACCGGTTGCACCACAAGTTCCTCTACCAGTCCAGCCGCCCTCAAAATGCCCTGGAACGCCGCATGTTGCAAGAGACCATCAACAAACTCCGGCAGGACATCCACGACAACCGGGAGATCCACCACACCCTGAATGTGTGGGAAGGTCAGGCCCAGACGGTCCGGCAACTCCAGGAGATCCGCACGTTCAGAGGGACACTGAACGCCCATGAGGCGGTGCAAGAAGCGGTGCTGCTGGCCGCTGAACGGCTGCTGGAACACCCCCGGCCCCTGACTGGAAAGTTCGGTGAGCGCAGCGTGCTGCATTTGCCTTTGATCGAAGCCGTGGTGCGGGACCACCAACAGGGCACCGAAGAGGTGCTGGAACTCCTTGAGGAGGCCGGGGAAGTGGCCGGGCAACTGGAGCCGGACCTGCTGGCACACCTCCGGGAGGTGCAACAGCGGCAGGACCTGGACACCCAGGTGTTCTTGAAGGTGGTGGAAGGCTGGCAGCAGATCCCTGGAACCGATGAATTCCTGCCCCGTCTGCAGAAACTCCAGCAGGACCTGCAAAGCTGGAGGGTGAGCATCGTGCAGCTGGGTCAACTGTTTGAAGGCTACAAGACTTGAAGACCAGTGGAACACATCCAGCAGGCCCCATGCCGCCACAAGAACACCCGCACCTGGAGTGGTGATCACCCTCAGAAGGAAAACGATGAACCATGAAAAACGCCATGTTCTCCCACATCCTCATCGCAACCTTGACGCTCTCGACCCCTGCTCATGCGGTGGGTTTGTTTGGCCTCACCCCTGAGAAGCTCACCGAACGTTTCGGTCCAGCGAAACGCCAGTTCTTCGAGGGCATCAAAACCCACGTGGCCAGCGTGTACTGCATCAAGGGCACCTACACCCCCCTGATCTGGAGCCAGGAGGATCAGCTTTACGTCTCCGACGATCAACCCAGTCCATTGGGTGGGTACACCAATGGGTACTGTCCGGACGATGCAGGAGAGAGCCTGTTCGTGAAGTTCGAGAAGGGCATTGCCGTGGCTTTTGCTTACGGTGCTCCCCACGGCAACACCTACGACCGGGGGTGGATGCACCACCTGGACCGATTGATTTCCGAGAACAATGCCCTGGATGACACCACCACCCAGACCTTCAGGGTGGGCACCACCACCTTGAAGATGACTGTGTACCCCAAAGGGACCAAGAGCCGGTTGTTCTTTGGCACGGGTGACCTGGCGTCCCTGGTGGGCGTGTTGTGGTACGGCCCGAATGGACAGGCGAAAACCGATGAGGATGAACTGCTGGTCCGGCTGGTGGTGAATTCTGCCCGGACGGTTCCGTGAACCTGGAGGGCACCTGAACCGTCAGACGGTTTGAACAGCTGACTGAAGGGCATTTGGAGGGGCAGAGATCAGACGAGCCCCAATGGGGATGGAAAACAGCTGTTCGCACAGGTGTAGGGGTTGTCCCATTGTTAAAGGTGTTTTGGATAAACTGGAAAATTCCATGTCCAGAACGCCTGATTTTCTTTCGACTCCTTACTTGTCCCATTCTCCTCTTTTATGGAAACCTCAATTGGGACACCAAATCTCCGTTTCTAACACTGACACAAACGTATGGGATTCTGGCGGTTTGATTCTGTCACGGGTTTCACCGATCAATCTGCCGCCTCCATCATCCCCACCAGTGGACGCAGCTGCCCCTCTGGAGGAAGCAAATCCTGACGCCACACGTAATCCCCAGAAAACACAATGTGCTCAAACCTCAAAGGGGAAATGTGCGACAGGACCTCATCGTCAATTTTCTCCCCCTGACTTCGCAATTCTTTCACTGCTGCCTGCAGGTACCTCGCATTCCAGGTGCTGATCAGGGAGGTCAGGAAGTTCAGGCCCCCAGCCCGCCGTTCCTGGCTGAACAGGGAATCATCCCGCACTTCCCCACGCCCATGGCAGAACACCGCCTTTTTCAGGTCATGGAACAGTTCGCCCTTATTGAGGTTCCGCTGCACCACCCTGCGCATGGCCGGATCTGACCACCAGTCCAACATGAACCGGGTTCGATAGATCCTCCCCACCTCAATGAGGGCCGCCAGCAAACTGTTCCTGCGCCGGAAAGAAGACAGTTTGCGCAAGATCACCGAGGCCGTCACATGCCCACTCTTGATGCTGGTCACCAGGCGCAAGATGTCTTCCCAGTGTCGGGCCACCAATGAACGGTCGTATCCGCCGCCCACCACTGAGCTCAACGTGGGATATTTTTTTCTGCGGTCTGGCACAAAGATCTTCAGGTGCTTCAAATCCCGGATCCTCGGGGTAAACCGGAAGCCCAGCAGGTTCAGCAGGGCAAACACCGCTTCGGTAAAGCCATGTGTGTCCGTGGTGTGCTCGGTGATGCGTAAATCACTCTGGTGGTACAGGAGACCATCCAAGATGTGGAGGGCATCCCGTTCGTTGCTGGCAATCACCTTGGTGTAAAACGGTGAGTACTGGTCGGAGACATGAGTGTAAAACGTCACCCCGGGTTCCCGGCCATACCTGCGGTTGAAGGTTCCCGTATCCGATGCCTTCTGGGCGGCCAGAAACCGCTGGCCATCTGACGCCGAATGCTCCCCATCACCCCACAGCTGGGCAATGGGGAGTTTGGTGTGAAAGTTGACCAGTTCCGCCTGAGCCGCCCGGAACGTTTCTTCTCGCACGAAGCACTCCCGCACAAAAGCCAGGCGTTTGAAGTTCACTGGATTGGTGGCATGGGCCATTTTCCTCAGGCTCAGGTTGGTTCCCTCTGCCAGGATCACCGAGTAGAGCTCCTGCACGTCCTCGATGGTTTTCGAAAGGGCAAAATGCTGGAAGTGCTTCTGGTAGTCTGTCCAGGTGTCCACCTCCAGCATGATGTCGGTGATTTTGATGGTCGGAATCATCCCATACAGCCGTTTCCCCAGGCGTTTGGCTTTACCAGACACCGTGATGTCCCGACGATTGCGGGAGACCACCATCTTCCCAGCTTCCATCCGCACGTCCTGGAGCTCATCCTGACCCAGTTTCAGGTCCACCTCCGTAAGTTGGGTGGAGAGCCGTTTCATCTGGTTTTCCCAGTACACCGAAAAGTCCTCGGCAACCATCAAAGGGTGCTGCTTTAGGTGGATCCTCCAGGTGTCCCTCGGGAGCAGGTAATCCTCAAAATGCCGGTACTTGCGGCTCCGTTCCAGGTGGATGTCCCCCGCGTGAAGTTTGCGGGTGAGGGTGTCCAGCAGGCAGAGTTCATAATAAGCAGGGTTGACCTTACCGTCTTGCACAACAAACTTCGACCAGCGGCCAGCAACAAAATCCAGTGGGGCATCTTCTGGAACCTGCATGTCCGGGTCTTTTCCCAGTTCTTTGACCACCTCAATGGCGTCCAGAAAAGGGGTGTCTGCTGCTGTGGCACCGAAACGGAAGTGGGACAGCAGTTTCCCTGAGTACTGCTGGAAGTGCTCCAGGCGCCTTGCCATCAAAGACAGGCTGTCAAATTCCGTATGGCGGGTCAGTTCGGTCACCGCATCCACGGACTTCACATAGGTGTCCCACTCCACCACCTGATCGATGCCCTTGAACGGGTCCTCACCTTGCTTTCTGGCTTCAATCAGCACCCTGCCGACCTTCTGGTGGATGGCCAACCTATCAGCCAGACCCAGCTGGGTGTCCTGCAGGTCTTCGAGGTACTTGTTGCGGCAGTTGCGAAGCTGGGCCTGCATGATTTTGGCATGCAAATCGAACACCTGGTCGGTGATCTGCACCGTCACATCCATCAGGATCAGCAGCACGGTGGACCAGCGTTTCCTTTTTTCCATTTGCCTGAGTTGCTGGGCGTGCAGAAAACGGGATTCCCTGAACATGGCTTCCTGCCGGCTCCTGGGGATGAGTTTCAAAGCCTCCCAGGGCAACCCCATCTGCTGCAGGAAGTGCAGTTTGTCCAGCAGGCTGGTGATGCTCTTGGGGTTGGCATCCAGATGCTTTTCCCGGAACCAACCCAACAGTTGGTACTCGGTGTCATCGGAACTCTTGTGGGGCCTGAGCAGGTTTTCAATTTGCCTCTGTCCCTCCTCACCCAGGCCTACAAGGAGGAGGTCCTGGGTGTGCTTTTCAGCCCAGTCCAGGAGTTGATGGACGGTCATTTCCAGAGGGCCGATTTTGCTCCAGATGACTTTGCGATTCCGCATTTCATCGACCAGCAAGGCCATCAGGGGGAATCCAGTACAAAGCTGCAGGGCGTGGGGTTTCAGGAAAGTAGAGAAATCCCGGTAGAGTTCAAGCTGCTTGCACGAGGTAAAACCGAGCTTGCGCTTGAGGTCTTGCCGGTGCTGCTTGAGGGTGACTTGCTTGCCTGACCGGTAATCCTGGTAGAGGCTGGGAGGGAGCTGGAGTTGTGCTGCGACGTGCTGGATCACATAAGCCGGGATCTCCAGAGTCTCTGGATCCCGGACCAGGTGCTGCATGATTTTGAGGTGCACGGCATAACCGAGCCTGCTGGCATCCCCATGTTTCTCCATGACCCACTCAAGCTCTGGCTTGCTGAGGGTGTAGTGGAGGTGGAGGGTGCCTTCGTCCAGGTCAGGGAACTTCAGAAACGTTTTACGTTGTGCATGGGTCAGCATGGTACATTTTCGCAGCTGTCTTACACTTGTTCGGGGCACACCATGAGGCCTGCCAGAAACGTTCATTCTGGTAGGGCCAGTTACACAAGGTTCCTCAAAGCTGCGTGAAAAGCCCGGCTCTTGTAACACCAGTGGCCAGACCTATGAGATTGAGTTGAAACTGAAATGAAACTGTGAAACATTAAAATCGTATGAATTTTTATCTCAGGAATCGTAAACGCACCACCCTCATGGCCGACCCGGCCCGAAGAGGAGTTGGCCTCACCTTCGCCCTCCTCTACCTCCTGCAGCAGTTTTTACCGATGGCCGCAGCAGCCCCCAGCCTCTACGCCCGACCTGGCGCAGGGGTCAGTGACCTCCCCATCGAAGTCCTCGCCTTCAACACCCCAGGCTTCGGAGACGTCAGTGACGCCATCAACCTCGCCACCGGAAATGTGTATGTTGACACTGGAAGTCTCGGCCGAAACAACATCCTCGATGCCAACAGCAGCAAGGACGAGAAGAAAGAAAAGACCATCGCCCAGACGAACTGGAGCCTGCAGAGCAAACTCAGGCTCGAAGGTTACACCGGCCTCCCCACCGACAGCAAAATGCAAAGTGGCTGGATGCTCTACAGTGGGGACGGCAGTGGCACCGCTTACTCCCACACCTTCATCAACACCTTTGAGGACCCGAAACTGCCCTCGTGGATCAAGCGGTACCAGAACCTGAAAACCAGTCAATTCAATGGGCTGATCAAAAGCAACGGGGGGAATTTCGACACCAGTTTGCTGGCCATTTACACCAGTCAAGCCACACCGGGACTGCAGGTGCCCCAGGAATATCTGGTGTTCGTGAAAAGCAAAATCAGCGCCACAGAAACCCTGTGGATCGCCCATCACTATGATCACGGTGGGAACCGCAGCACCTTCTTCAATGACGGTGACCTCGTGGACTTCAAGCAGAACCTCTCCCAGCAGTTCCGGGGAGCCCAGAACAGTGACCCTGAGGGCATCGGGGCCTCACCGAAAACCAATCTGGTGTATGTCACCAACGGCACCGGTCAACTGGCAAGCGTGACGGACGAATGGGGACGGTTCACCAAATACACCTGGGGCACGTACCAGGGAAGCAACGTGCTGCTGTCCATTCAGGAACTCATTCAGGACAGCACCCAGACCGACACCAGCTGGACCAGACAGACCCGGTTCGCTTACGGTCTGGTGCCGTTTGGCACGGAGATCGTGCTGAAGAAAGTCATGTACATTGCACAGACGGGACGGGAAGCTCCTGATCCCACTGCGGTGAATTCAACGTGCGGGACTCCAGGTGCCTCCGGGTATGATCCCACCAGGGTGTGCAATACCAGTGACTTCGAGCAGGGGTTCACCACCGCTGGAGGGTACTTTGCCCGGACTTTTGAGTTTGACTATAAGGTTGCGAATGGTCATGTGCTGCTGGAGAAACTCCGCAAACCGCTGCTCAGGGACATCAAACTGTCCTCAACCCCTGTGTTTGATGAGTACACCTACACGTATGACGAGCAGGTGAGTCCACCCCGGGTGACGGCGGTGACCAGTTCCAGCAAGGACAACATGGTGTACTACTACCGGGACACCAGCAACAACCTCCTCAGAGGCCAACCCCTGCCTGCCAGTGGGTTCGTGGTGCAGGTGGATCAGGGCTACCAGGCGCCTTTTAACACCAGCAAGTACACCCTCAACAACAAAGGGCAGGTGGTGCAAAAACAACAGGTGGACGGGAACCAGACGCTAACCTGGACGTACCGGTATTACGCCAACGGCTACACCGCTCTGGTCACCGAACCCAGTGGGGCCACCACCCACTTCGGGTATGACACCCAGGGCAACCTCGCCAGTGAAACCACCTATGCCACCAGTGTGGCCCTTCCCACCCTTCCCGCGGGTGGTCCGTACAACCCTGCTGCCCAGAGTGGGTGGGTGAAGCGCACCGAGAGCACTTTCGATGGGGATAACCGACTGGTGCGGAGTTTCAGCAAGTCCAGCACCGACACCACTTACGGTTACAGTCCTTCTGGCAGTGCCACCGAATACCAGGAGTGGGAGGCCAGCACCTTCGGGACCGACCCCAGCAAAAACCAGACGTTCCGGGTGCCGAAAATGGTCACCACCCTCACTGGAGAGATCAACCCTGACCTTCCGGCCCTGCAGAGTGTGATTGGTACAGCCCTGAAGAGCACTCAGAGTTACGACACGTCAGGTCGTCTCACACAGAGCACTTCTGGCAACACCACCAGCACCCTGCGCACCACCACCTACACGTATGCTCTGGGTAACCGCTGGTCCCAAATGCAGGTGACCTCAGCCGCTTCCATCAGCCAACCCAGTGGGCCAGCCAACCAGGTGATCCAGTATGCGGATCAGGTGCGCACCGTCCATGACGGGCTCACCACCCACCAGTACTTCTACGATGCTCTGGGCAACGTGGAGGTGGATTACACCTTTGGTAAAGGCGGCACCAGTGACCAGAAGGTGTTGGTGAGCAGCCTGGACGCCAGCAAAACCCCTTCGTACAGTTATATTTCTCTCCACCAGAAGAGCAATGGTTTCGGTCAGTTGTTGTTCTCCAGAACAAGTGAGTACCCGTCCAGCAGCCCGATTCGTCAGCAAAGCATGACCCTGTATGCGTCTTCCGGAGAACTGATTTCCTCCTGGGAAGGGAACACCGCAAACCTGACCACCTACCAGTACTTCACCGACAGTTGGTCCCACCTGGGTCAGGTGAAGAAAGTCCTGTGGGGAGAAGGCAACGGAACCGACCTGAACACCGTGCAGGCTACCCGCAAGACCACCGAGTACCGGTATGACAGTGAAGGTCGAGTCCTGAAGCAGGCGGTGGACGGCTTCCAGACGGAGTTTGCTTATGATGCGCTGGGTCGGATGACCACCCAGAAGACCTATGTGAACCGTGCGGACGACATCACAGCGACCCCTGCGGGTCCGGTGGGAACAGTGACCACCACCTATGACATCACGGGTCAACCTTATACGGTGACCGAGAATGTGCAGGGGAGTCGTCCGGTGGGTGGGGATGTGAACCTGACAGCTACCACAAAATACACGCGAGATGCTTTCGGGCAGGTGACGGCCACCCAATACCCGGATGCCACGGCGGCGTACCAGGTGTACCAGTATTATGACGGGTACGGACGGGTGGTGCAGACCACGGATCAGCGCCTTCTGGGAATCAACCAGACGGCAGCGGACAACTCGAGTTACCTGAAGTACGACACTTTGGGCCGTCTGCTGCGGGTGTTGAAACCAGCCCTGCGCACCTCAGATGTGAATGGCAAAGGGTACGTGGACAACCGCAGGCCTTACGTGGAATATGTGTACGACGACTTTGGTCGCAAGACCTTCGAGCGGGAACTGATTGGGAACAGCATCCCGACCCTGTCGAGTTTCTACAAGAGCAGTTATGCCTCTGGGGTGCCTGAGGGGGAGTTCAAGATCACGGAGTTCCGGTATGACAACTGGGACCGGCTGTTTGAGACGGTGAGCCCCAGGGGGTACAAAACGACGTTGACGCTGGATCAGGCGGGGAATGGGTGGAAGACTGAGCAGGAGGTGCTAAAGGGCAACGAGCCTGGGTTGAACCTTCCTGCGCAGGAGATCACCACCTATCAGAGTTTTGATGCCCTGGGTCGGGTGTTTCAGTCGTTTGATGGTCGGGGGTATGAACGCAGGCGCACCTACAACCTGCTCGGGAACGTCACAAGTGAAATTGAACCCGACTCATCCGGAGCATTAATCGTCAGAAAAATCAATGTTTACTCACATAATGGCCTATTGTTAAAAGTGTTGGAACCTGATGTGAATACCAGTTCAGCGGTAAGTCCGGTACCTCCCGGCGAATTGTCTTCTCAGTGGACACCAACAAGTTATGCTGGAATGTTTATAATGAAACAACTGGTTTATTCTCTTCGGGCGTATCCTGCAAGCATCACTGTGGCACATGAAAACAACGATGCCGCTTCAGGATCGGAGGCCACAACCACTTACACATATGATGCTGATGGTCGTGTACAGTCAGAAAAACTGCCTTCAGGTGAATTCACTGCTGTGGTGACCCACAGATATGATTCCAGAGGTCTGGAGATCTACACTCAAAGCCCTGAAAAATTTGATGTAACCCGGGACTTTGACGGCATGGGACGCCTTGTCACAGAGCATCACTGGCCGCGGCGCACCTCAACTGGGGCTGGAGCTGAGGCCGTTTCCATTGATGCAACCGCTGGTTTTAACGACACTGATCACCCCAAACTGACTTTCCGTTTTGACCGAATGGGCAATTTGACGGAGGAAACCCGCAATCAGTTTGTGACCAAGCATGTCTACAATTCACTTGGTCAGGTTGTTGCCGAAACCCGTTCACATGATCCTAGCAGAGTCACTGCTCCTCTGTACCGCTTCAATGTCTATCGAGTAGACGGGATGAAGTTGGCTTACACCAGTTTTGACTACACCGGGAACATCACCAATGGGGTGTCTGGTCAGTTCACTGATACAGCTGGGAATCTAACACTGTATGAACTGTCAGACGATGGACTTCCCGTCATTGAGGTATCAAAAAGCGAAATCAGGGGTTTAGATGGGACATCAAGTGCACGGTTCACCGAGTACACCTCGGAGAACATCTATGATGGACGCGGTTTACGTCTGAAAAGGTCTTTTTCTGGGGATGGCCGTGTATTCGATCACTTGAAGAGGGATGGAAGCATCATGACATCCAATATGCCACGTCAGTACACCACCTTGTGGAACTATGATTCTGTTGGCAATATGCTTTCACGGGTCGACGTGTCCGTAGATGGAAGCACTGTTCTCTCGCGTTTTGATTACACGTATAATGCCATGAATAGGCAGGCTGCTGCTTCAGGGTATACTCCACTTTCTTACAAAGATTCGATAAATGATTTTGACAGAGGGACATTTAATGAATTCACCGAGATATATTACAATCAAAGAGGACAGATAATTAAATCTATAACGAAAAGCCCTGCTTTTTCAGAAATCCTCCCAATAATGACTGCGGAATATCAATATTATTCCAATGGATCATATTCTGAAAAATATGCAACTTCAACTAGCCTGGGGAGGACACGTGAGTCTGGCAGACAGAGTGAATTCAAATACGATCTGACGGGAAGAATTGTGTCATACCGTGATTCCAGAAATAACGAAGCAGTTGAAATTGTAAAATACAAATATGAGCAAAATAGAATCTTAAGCTATATCTTGAATCAAGATTTGAAAATTACGTATAGTGATTGCAATTATTCAACGGTAGATTCGAATACCGCCAAACAAATCAAGCACAATAGCGCAAGCGGCACTCAAGGGGCCAATAGTCTTATCTTTCCAGCAAATACATCCGAGATATGCAAAGAAATCACCGATGCTGTGATAGATCCATCAGGTGGATCCGGAGAACGCCAGATAAATTATGGTCGGAACCTGGCAAATTATAGTTTTGTGGTAAATCGCTACTGGAAGTCACAACTTATAAATTCTGATATTTACCCTCCTCATGCGACAACAAAGAGTACGCCGACTTGTAAGGACAATTGCTTTAAGGTTTCAAAATATGACCTTTCCTATAACAGCGATGCATATGGGACTCAAAATATGAGTTCTGCTGGAACCACTTCGATCATGATGCAATGCAGTGAATACATTTATCATTACTCGATGTATGATTTTTCGAAATGTAGTAGAGCTGCAGATCAGACCTATGATTCTTCCTCCAGTTCAAGTTGGAGCGAACGTTACGATGATGCTGGTACCAAGCTATCAACAACACAATCAAATTTCTCAGCTGCGGCAGGCAATTCCGGGTACAGCGAAATTACTTCCACTTATGAAACACTCTCGGGAGGTGATATATTAACCAGAAAATCAGTTAAAAATATTAGAACTGATGTAGTACAATCGTATACTGAATATACATACAAGCGATATAATACAGAAAAGCAAGCCACACAATTTTATAATAGCAAGAGTGAAGATGGCGGCTGTAATCTCCTGATTTTTTGTCGTCCCAGTTATTTTATCGTAAACATGAAGGATTTTGCTTATGATCCTTTTGGAAATACGATTCTATTCAGTGAACTTCACTTAAATGTGACCGACTCGACTTCAATCAAGAGTAAAATTTATGCTCTTAAGAAATATTACTTTGCAGACAATGAAATTCAGTTTGTATATTCAGACAAAAACGGCGAACCTCCCGAAGAATTTCAAACATATGGCATTTCCACAAGCAAATACTGTGCTACACAACCATGTTTTAGAGACCCAACGTATTCTCTGGCAGATTCAGTTGATGACCCCAGCAAATGGGAGGCTGTGCTGCCTTTTGAATTGGGCGTCGATACCGACAAGGAGTTCCAAGCCCCAACCCCTGGGAGCAGCGTCGGCCTCGGTGCAAGCAGTGTAGATGCCCCTGAAGGGTTCGGAAATCCGTTTGGTGTGTCCACGGTGCTTCCTCCCAGTGACGTGCAGGTCACCCAGAACAGTACCGGGGTCAGTGGTTTCAGCAACCCCCTCCCCACCCCCAACCAACTCCACAACAACACCGAAACCCAAACTGAACCCATTGATCCCGGTGAATTCGGTCCTCCGGTCCCCCTCAACGAAGCCAACCCCAATGGGGTGGGGGCCTCTGGAGTTGCAGACAGCAATGACCTGACGACTTCCACTCATCTCGGGGTCGGTCAGGCCACACTGCCTGTCCCTGAACTCAATCCCAACCTCTCAGGCAGCACCGGAAGTACGGGGGTGGTGGCACCGGACAGTGAAATGAATCCCAACCTCGGGGGCACCAACGGCACCACTGGAGGAAACAGTGGAACCGGCTCGGGGGTGGAATCACCTGATGGATCGCATGGAGTACAGGACCCCAGGGTAATCCCCTTCCACAGCGCGGATGACGTAGAGGGTTTCGCCAGTGACCTTGCTGATTCACTTGATGATGCGGCAGCCATCGACAAGAAACTGATGGACCTGAAACTGGGCAAGAAAGAATTTCTGGATGCCGTCCAGAAGGCCCTTGTAAACATGCTTTCCAAAAAAGTCGGTGCTGGAATTGCGTCAAAAGTGGAAAAGATATTAGAAATCACCCAGAATTGGCCGTATGAAAAACGCACCATGTTCACCTTACAGTTGGGATTCAATGCCCATTATCTGGGATCAAGTAAGAATGAAACAGTCAAAGCACACCTGAACACCATGCTTGACAAGAGCATCAAAATGATAGGTGCAAAAAGTGCAAGTGGTGAATCCCTGCTCAAACTGGAATTTGATCCTTACCAGGCCCATGATGAAATATTGAAGGAACACTTGTTGGTGGCATATGATTCAAGCCTCCTCACAAGATCATTCAATCAGGGCGGACCAGCGTCAAGGCGTCTTGCCGGAATGACGGCCATGTCGTTCAATGCGGTGAACAACATCCCTGGTGGCGTCGAGCAAGGCATGGGTGGTTTGCCCTCCAGACCGATCCGCACCCCATCCCCGAGAACAACCACCCCTCCGAAGACTGGAGCCGGGAAGGGTTGTATTTGTGGTTGCAACTCCTTCTCTGCGGACACCCCGGTGTGGACCCGATCCGGTCTGGTGGCCATTGCAGCACTGGCCATTGGGACACCAGTGCTGGCCTTCAATGAACAGACAAGAGAGCAGGGGTATTATCCGATCACTCAGGTCTTTGAAAACCAGGACCCTGCGATCACTGGACTGGTGATTGAAGATCCTGAAACCAGGGCGCTGGAGTACATCACCACCACCCCTGAACACCCCTTCTACGTCACGGAGCGTTCAGACACCGAACCCAGACCCAAACCCGAAGGTCACTCGGACTTGAGCGACAAGTGGGTGGGAGCAGGACACCTCAAGGTTGGGGACAAACTGAAGCAAGCCGATGGCACACTGGGTGAGGTCCGCTACGTCAACACCATCCAGGAAGCAAGAACGATGTACAATCTGGAGGTTGAGGAAGCCCACACCTTCTTCGTTGGCACCCAGGGCTGGTTGGTGCATAACGGTGGTACTAAGAATTGCTGGGATCCCATTGAAATTGAGCCCAAATCTGCATATGACTTTGAGTATCCTTGGATTCAGAAGAAGTTATATAATGAATTAGACACTAAGGCTGGCTCGATAGATGCAAAGAAGCTTAAGATCGCCATGACTAAAGGTATTGTAGCGCCAGAGGGTAACCAGGGAATTAAGATTCTCACAAGTGCTGAGGGCAAATATACACATGAACTTAAAATTAATGGTAGTGCGAATCGAATTCTTGGACGTATTGTAGAAATTAGAGGTAGAAATGTTCTATTATTCGATAAGTTTGTGCGAGGAGGATTGCATTAATGATCAGTAAAGAGATTTTGAGCGCAGTAAGCAGTCTGTTAGATGGTCAACAAGCTGGCTTATGGCTTAAGGACCATTTATTAAAGGCCGAAGCAGTAAATATTGAGATAGATGATAATGTTAATTTTCGACTCAAATATTCAACCGTAGTTAATATGATAGGACAATATGTAATATTAGATATACAAGACGATTTCAGATTTCCATTTCGTATTCAGTTAGAGTTACATAATGATGATTCTCCAAGAGAAGGCTGGACCAATAAATGCTATGTACTACTATATTTAAATCAGTCGTTGGAGATATCTACATTTGATTTTTATTCCAGTCCTAGATAAACCGACAGTTGTCCCGGCCCTCCCATTGTGGGGAGGGCTTTCCCTTTGTTCACAGCCGACACCACAGCCGACCTCCAGTCGATGGATCTGTAGGTCGGCACTTCCATTCGTGTGCCTTCTGCACAACAAAAATGCTGCGGGGTGGATGTCCACCCCGCAGCACCCTTGAAATCACTTCACCTGATCGTTGTCACAGGGCCGGGTTTCCAGCACCTGAGAGCTTACCCCCTCCAGGTACGCGTACGTCACCGCTGGCTTCTCGCTCTGGTCGTAAACGAAAGCACTCACCTGCTTCCCTTTCGCCGTCAGGGTCATGTAGGTGTTCGGACGGGACGAAGAAATGAAAAACCCCTCCACCACCGGACAGAACCCCGGATGCTTCTTGTAGTACAGGTTGATCAGGGCCGTGAATCCCGTCGCAGCGGACCCCGAGTACTTGAAGGCCTGTTTCTGCTGGACGGTGATCCCTGCATCCACCAAGACCTCCTGGAAGGCAGATTGCAGTTGCTGAGCAGTCTCCACAGGGAGACTTGAGACCTCCGGAGTTTCCTCCTCAGGGGAAGTCATGGCCGGAGCACACCCCACCAGGGTGAGAGCCAGCAGCAATGTCAGAATGGGTTTCATGGTTGCACGGGTTCCTGAGGCTGGATGGCAGGCACGGTTTGCGGGACTGGGGTGGTTTCCAGACTCACTTCACTCCCCGGAAATTCATCCGGCACGATCAGTCTGGGAGTCACGATGATCACCAGGTCGCTGCGCTGGTTGGTGGTGTACGTGCTGCGAAAAAGGCCCCCAATCAAGGGGAGGTCCCCCAGGATCGGCAGTTTCTTCACCGCTTCACTGGTGCGGTTCTCAATGAGGCCCCCGATCACGATGGGTTCCCCGTTCCTGACCCTGACGGTGGTGCTCGCTTCACGGGTGGAGTAACTCAGTTCACCCGAAGTGGTGGTGGTGGACGGAATGGAGACGGTGACGGTGATGTTCGCCTCGATCACCCCATCCGGTGACACCTTGGGCAGCAGGCGCATGGTGATCCCGGTGGTCAGGGTCTGAAAGTTCTGGTTGCCATCCTTGCTGACCACAATCACCTGAGAACGGGTGCTGTTGATCCTCGCCTCCACCCCATCCAGTGCTGTCACGCGGGGACGGGCCAGCACCTGCGCTACATCGTTGCTTTTCAGGAAGTTCAGGGTGAAGCCGATCCCACCCCCTCCGGCTTTCCCGGTGCCGATGGTGCTGCGGGTGAACTTCCCGAACTTGAAGAGGCTCGCCGGGGTCGCCTCACTGATGGAGATGCCCAGCGCCGCCTCGTAATCGATGCCGAGTTTCTCACTGTTGTTCTGGTTGATCTCCAGGATTTCTGCCTCGAAAATCACCTGGGGGCGCTCGGCATCGAGTTGCTTGATGAGCTTGCCGACCTTGTCTTTCTCTGCAGGCAGCACGTACACCACCAGCGCACGCTGCCGGTCATCGACCTCCACCCGGACGTTCGGGTAGAGACGGGTGAGGAGTGCACTGATCTTTGTGGGTTCCGCGCTTTTCAGGTAGTACATGATCGCTTCCCGGCTCTCGGTGCTCGGGGCACTCAGCACGGTGCTGTTCGACAATGAAGGGGCACTGATGAACAGCCTCTTGCCATCCGGGGACAGGTAGTACCACAGGTTCTCCGGCACGGTGATCCTCAGGTGAGGGCCGTCCTGCACCCACTTCAAACCCAGATTCAGGGTGGTGTTCTCCGGGAGGGTGCTGTCGGTGATCAGCAGGGTGTGGGTCAAACTGTCTGCGGTGTAACGGATGCTTTCCGGGCTCGCCAGGATCACCGAACCCTGATCCTGCTGCACCCCCAGGGGTGCAGCGAAAGCAACAGAGAGGGACAGCAGCAGGGAAAGGAGGGTTTTGCGCATCATGGTTGGTCCTTGAAGTCATTCAGGGTGATGGGTTTTGTCCCGTCACTCGTCTGGAGGAGGAAGTCTGGGAGAGACGTCTGGGTTTGCGGGCCAAAAGTCAGGGGGCGTGCTGCACTGAGACCCTCGCCCTGCTCCCCGAGGATGTGGTTGTGGTTGGGGTCGCTCGCGGCAATCAGGGTGAGGGAGGTGTTCGGGGGGAGGTTGCTCAGGGTGAACTGGCCGTCTTCGCCCACCGGAGCCCAGGTGACCACCTGGTTCTGGGTGTCCAGGGCCACCACGAAGGTGTCGGGTTTGAGGCGGGGCAGGAAACTGGGGTTGATCAGGCCGTACCCGGTCTCCAGGTCCTGCCCGAAGGTGCCCAGGTCATAGGCGCTGCGGGTCAGCAGAGGGAGCACCTCCTCAGGCGGGGTCCCGAGGGAGAGGGCCAGTGCGGCAATGCCTGCCACCTGTGGGGCGGCCATGCTGGTTCCCACGCACAGCCCGTAAGAGGGTTCACTGCCCTGGATGGCGGTGGAGAGAACCCCGTCGAACAGGCCACTGTGGTCCTGGTCGGTTTTCAGATCGCCCCCGAAGGCAGCAAGGACCGTCCCTCTTCCCCGGTTGGCGTAAGTGGGCTGGTAAGGGTTCACCGGGCCTGAAACGGCCGTCACCGCAATCACCCCATTCATGTTCGCCGGGAAGGCAATCTGGTTGTAGCCCTTGTTCCCGGTGGCTGCGACCACCAGGATGTGTTTGTTCAGGGCTTTCTGCACCGCGTCCTGCAAGGCAGGCATCTGGGTGCTGTAACTGTCCAGGCCCAGGGACAGGTTGATCACCTGCGCCGGGTGGGGGTTTTTCAGGGTGGGGTGCAGCCCGGCGGCATACAGGATGCCTTCTGCAGCTGCGAGCACACTGCCCTCCCCGGTCGGACCCAGCACCCGGACCGGGAGGAGGTTCACCCCTGGTGCTGTGCCTTTCACCAGACCGTTGGCACCGATCAGTCCTGCGACGTGCGTGCCGTGCCCGTACAGGTCGGTGGGGGTGTCATCCCCATCCACGAAGTCATGCCCGGGGAGCAGGCGGTCCTGGTAAGCCACGTGGGGCAGGACGCCACTGTCCACCACAGCAACGGTTACGCCCTCCCCCAGGGTTTTCTTCCAGGTTCTGGCGAGGTTGAGTTTCGCGAGATGCCACTGGGTGCCGAGTTTTGCCGGGTCGGCATTCAGCACGGTGCAGGGGTTCGCCTGGGTGCCGACCACATCATCGGGGTGCAGGGTGCGAATGAAGTCCTCCCCACCCCACTCCTGCAGGGCGCTGCGGGCCTGCAGGTGGTCCTGGAACTCCACCTGGCAGGCCTGAAACACCTCCACGCAACGGGTGACCTTGCCTCCAGCCGTCTGTGCAAGTTCCTCCAGCCGATTCTGGTCTGTCCAGCGGTTCAGGTACACCGCCAGCTGGGTGAAGGACGCCTCCTGAGGCACCTGGAGTTTTTGCATGCCTTCCAGTGAGGGTTGAACGGGGAGCAGCACCTTGCCAGAGGCGATGGCGGCCTGGTGTTTGAAGAAGAACTCCTGGCTGGTGACGGTGTTCACCTGCAGCCGAAGGTCCAGCGGGCCATAAAGTCCGGTTCTGGCGAGGTTCACCTGCAAGGTGTCCCCCTGCACGGTGGGGGTGTTCGGTGTGCCCTGCACCAGCACCATGAGGTCTTCACCCCCCTGCCAGCCGAGGGCTTTGAGGTGCAGGGTGTTCTCTTTCACCGTCACCTCAGTGATTCTGGGCACCACCGTGTACTGGGTTTCCAGAGCGGTGCCCGTGACCTGCACCCGGAGGTTCCCGGCCTGCAGGGATTCGGGCAGGGTGGCGTCCAGCACCCCTTCGGCTTTCAGCTGGGTGTCAAGGGTCTGACCTGCCACCACCACCCGGGCATTCTGGGGGAATTTTCCCAGCAGGGTGATTTTCTCTCCAGGAGAGGCACTGACAGGCACCACCTGATTCAGGCGGTACGTGACCTTGACGGGTGCTTCGTCCCCGCAGGCCGCGAGCACCAGGGCCAGGGTGGGGAGTGTCCAGAGGGGGGAGCGTTTCATGGGACGACCGTGAAACTCCACACCGGGCTGATGGTGGCCGCCACCTGCACTTTCTCGTCGTTGAAGTCATACCCAATGACCTTCCAGTAATACACCCCCGCTGGGAGGGCCGTCTGGCTGTTCGGGTAGGTGACGCTCGTCTCTTTGATGGCGACCAGTTTGCCCTTGTCGTTGGTGGGCACCGTCCAGATGGGGGTCACGTTGGGGGCGTCAGGTTTCTGGTTGTACACGTAGAACACGTAGGCGTCTGCACCGATGGGGGCCTCCCAGCTGAGGGTGGGTTTCCCACCCGCGACCACCGTGCCGTTCTGGGGGCTGGTGAGTTTCTGTTCTCCAGGAAACTGGAATTGGGTGTAATTGGACATCGCGATTTCAGCACCACCCACCACCGCGACCACCACCCCGTAATGGGTTCCGGCGGCCTCGGTGGGGGTGAGGGGTTTGTCCTTGTCCACCGAGTCGATTTCCGGGGTGTCCTGGGGAAGGATGCTGACCCGGCGGTCATAGGGGCCGACGAGACTGTTGTGGCTGTACTTCAGGCGGTAGCCATTGAGCACCTTGTTGCCGCCGGGGGTGTAACTTTTCCACACCCAGTCCAGGTAGTACTCGGAATTGCTGTCGTACACTGGGTCCGCCTGTTTCTGGATGTGCCCTTTCGGCTGCTCCGCCAGATCGCTGGGGGCTGTGACGTTGCGCCACTCGCTGGGGTTCCACTGCTGCCTGGCCACCGTGGTTTTCTTGGCGGGCGGAACCCGGATGCCCATGAAGTGCAGCATCTCCACCCGGTCGGTGTTGTTGATGGTGACGCTGACGGGGTCGGTGTCGGCAACATTCCCTGCAACGTCGGTGACTTTGGCGTACAGGTCCAGGGTGGCGCCACTGGGGAAAAGTCCGGTGTTCCACTCGATGGACCCGGGGGCACTGACGGTGCTGCCGATGAAAATGCCTTCTTCATGCGTTGCGGTGTTGCGGGCATACAGTTGGATTTTGCTGATTTCGGCGTCCCCCCGGGCGACCACCTGCACAGGGACTTTCCCGCCGACGGTGCTGTTGTGGTTAGGGGACTGGATGGCTCCACTGGGTGGGGCGGTGTCTTCACTGCACCCGGTGATGAGGAGGGCACTGAGGAGGATTATAGGGTTGAGTCGAGAATGTTTCACGAGAAGCCATTATGACACATGAGAAGTGGGTGATGTTTTCATGGTTTGACCTTCATCATGAGAATGAAGGATGTTGTTGCGAAAACACGGGATGCATGACAGGAGAGGGGTGTTCTATTGCTGGTGTCGGCCCATAGAACATGAGAACGGCAGTAAAAGCTGTTTGCTCTCATCAGGGTTGCCATGGGTTTTGACTCAGGTGAGCTGGTTGGGCACTTTGAGAGGAAGTTGGGAAGCTTCCACCCTCATGAATCGCCAGAAGGTTCCAGCACCCTCCAGCTGTGAACCCGTGGGCCACGACCCGTGTTTCCTCGTGCGCGAAGAGAACCCTCCTATTTCTGACCCTGCCATGAGAATTCAGGTCACTTCAGCCAAATCAGAAGTTTCTGCAGAATCCTACCTCTGGTCGGCTGAAGCTCATTCCACAGCTGGGAAGTCCATCGACTGGAGGTCGGCTGGGGTATCGGCTGGGGACAAAGGGAAAGCCCTCCCGTTGCGAGGAGGGCTTTGCTTGCGGCTTTAACTTTGAAGGAACTTGTCCACTTGCTTATCGATCCTGTCTCGTTCTTGATTGAGGAGATCAAGGGTAAGTCCATTGGTTAAATCCAAGTCTTTAAGGTCTTCCCACTGTTCCGGGACAAGGCCTGTAAAGTGAACGTATTGGTGACATGAGTGGCACCACACCCAGACGCTGCCCTTCTGAGGCCTTGAGATGTAACAATACCAATGCATCGACTGCTGTCCACAAGATGGACAAACAGCAGGAAACTCAGGTCCTTTCCTATCGTGCATTGATCGGTTCACAGCGAAGAACTCTTGCTCGGTAGAATCATCAGCCCATTCCCACATTATTTACATCCTTTAATGTATGCTTCGAGCTTCTCGCCGGAAGCCAAAGCGTCGAGCTCGTCATCAATCTTAAGGCCTTTGAGGTAGTTTCTTGCGTGCCTCAACTCGTGAGCGATGGTGTTTGCGACGTTGGCCTCCAGATCCGCAGGATTACTGGTCTTGAATGATCCCGGACCGACCCTGATGATCAGACCCCCTTCTTTGGCTTTGGTCAGACCTTCCTGAGTAAAGTCGATAGTATCATCGTAAATGACTTGAATCTTCTGGCCAGAACCTTTCAAGTTAATGCCAAATTTCTTTGCTACCTGTTCGACATATTCTTGTCTGTCTGTTCCATACTCATATGGAAGAGGAGTCTTCTTATTCCCACCGTTATGCACCAACCAGCCCTGAGTGCCTAGAGGGTGTTAGGAAGTTTTGGGTGAGCCGTT